>CAXICP010000010.1:0-23253 GCA_964022595.1 uncultured Salipiger sp. | reverse complement strand
CTGTAACACTTTAAGAAATATCGCGCGCTGCCAAGCGGAAACTTTCCGCAAAAACGCCGATTATATGGGCTTTGCGCCCCTTCCCCTGCCAAATGTGTTACAGAACACCCTTGACCGATGAAAAAATCCCGCCGTAGTGTTTCAGCATAATATAACACAGGGAGCCCTCATGATGTCCATCCACCACCTGCGCTGCGCCACAGCCGCCCTTGCGCTGCTGACCGCCACCCCGATTGCCGCCGCCGATCTGACCATCGGTCTGCGCGCCGGGCCCGATTCCATCGATCCCCATTGGTCCACCCTTGGCAGCCAGGCCGAGGCGCTGCGCCACATCTACGACACGCTGGTCGATGTGGACGACAAGCTGCAGCTCAAGCCCGGGCTGGCCGTGTCCTGGGAAGCGGTCGACGACACCACATGGGAATTCAAGCTGCGCGAGGGCGTGAAATTTCACGACGGCACCGATTTCACCGCCGAGGATGTCAAGTTCTCGATCGACCGCATCCCGGTCGTGACCGGCCCGATGCCCATGACCCTTTACACCAAATACGTGGACAGCGTCGAAGTGGTCGATGACTACACCCTGCGCGTGAACACCAAGGGCATCGCCCCTGCCCTGCCCAACGATTTCACCCGCCTGTTCGTCGTGCCGTCCGAAACCGGGATGGAAGCGGGCAACGAGCAATTCAATTCCGGCGAAAAGGCCATCGGCACCGGCCCGTTCACCTTTGTCAGCTGGCAGCCCAAGGGCGATCTTGTGGTCGAGAAATTCGACGGCTGGTGGGGCGGCGACGTGGCCTGGGACACGGTCATCCGCAAGGAAATTCCCGATGATGCGGCCCGCGTGGCGGCGTTGCGCTCGGGCGAGGTGGATCTCATCAACTATGTCCCGGCGTCGGATTTCCTGGCGATGAAGAACGACGGCGATCTGGAAACCTTCATCTCGGATTCGATCTATATCCTGAACGTGCAGCCCAGCGTGGTGGATGACCTGCCCCAGAAGGTGAAGGTCAACGGCCAGGAGATCGATGAAAACCCCCTGCAGGATCTGCGCGTGCGCAAGGCGCTGGACCTTGCCATCAACCGCGACATCCTTGTCAACGTCGTGCTTGAAGGTCTGGGCACCCCCGCCAACCAGCTGATGCCCGAAGGCTTCTTTGGCTACACCGACAAAATCGGCGCCAAGCCATACGACATCGAACAGGCCAAGGCCCTGCTGGCCGAAGCGGGCTATCCCGACGGGTTCGAAATCGATTTCACCTGCACCAACAACCGCGTGCCCGGCGATGCGGTGGTCTGCGAGGCGCTGGCCCAGATGTGGTCGCGCCTTGGCCTGACGGTCAACGCGCAAGCGCTGAACGGCACGGTGTTCTTCCCGGCCGCCGCGCGCAAGGAATATTCCATGGCCATGTCCGCCTGGGGCACGCTTACCGGCGAGGCGGCCTATACCTATGGCGCGATGGTGCGCACGGCGGATGCGGAAAAGGGGTTCGGCAACTTCAACCGCACCGATTATTCCAACCCCGAATTCGACAAGGTCTTTGACGAGGGCGCGCAGACGCTGGACCCCGAAAAGCGCAAGGCGCTCTACGAAGAGGCATCGCTGATCGCCATGGAAGACCGCGCGCTGATCCCCACGGTGATCCTGCAGACCGTCTGGGGCGCCGAGGCCGACACGCTCAGCTTTGCGCCCCGCGTCGATCAGGAAACCCGCGCCTACGAGATCACCCCGGTCGAATGATCCCGGCGCTTTGCTGATCAACAGGCCGGGCCGCCCTTCCAGTGGCCCGGCCGGACAGGCCGGCACCCACCCGCCAGGGGGGCCGGCCCTTTCTGCCCGAAAGGACCGTCATGCTTGGATATTTCGTGCAAAGACTCGCGCAGGCGGTGGTCGTGGTTTTCGCCATGTCGATCATCGTCTTCGTCGGCGTCTATGCCATCGGCAACCCGATCGACGTGCTGATCGACCCCGGGGCCACGCAGGAAATCCGGGCCAAGCTGATCGCCCAGTACGGGCTGGATCAACCGCTTTGGCGGCAATACCTGACGTTCCTTTCCAACGTCGCGCAGGGCGATATGGGCACATCGATGGTGTACAACATCCCCGTCGTGGACCTTGTGTTCTCGCGCCTTCCGGCGACGTTGGAACTGGTGTTCGTCTCGGTGCTGATCGCGACGGGCATCGGCATTCCGGCGGGGCTTTATGCGGGGTATCGCCCGGGCAGCTACGGGGCCAAGGCGATCATGGCGCTGTCGGTGCTGGGGTTTTCGGTCCCGACCTTCTGGATCGGAATGCTGCTGATCATGGCCTTTGCGGTGAACCTTGGCGTTCTGCCATCGGGCGGGCGCGGCGATCTGGGATCGTTTCTTGGCATGCCCACCTCGCTTGCGACGCTGGACGGGTGGAGCCACGTCATCATGCCCGCCGTCAACCTGTCGCTGTTCAAGATGGGCCTGATGATCCGCCTGACCCGCGCCGGCATGGTCGAGGCGATGCGCACCGATTACGTGAAATTCGCCCGCGCGCAGGGGCTGACCGACCGGCAGATCGTGTTTTCCCACGTGCTGCGCAACATCTCGATCCCCATCGTCACGGTGTTCGGGCTTGAACTTGGGTCGACCCTGGCTTTCGCCGTGGTCACCGAAAGCGTGTTCACTTGGCCCGGGGTGGGCAAGCTGATCATCGACTCGATCCTGCAATTGGACCGCCCCGTGATGGTCACCTACCTGGTGATGGTGGTGATCCTGTTCGTGCTGATCAACCTGACCGTCGATCTGATCTATGCGCGGCTGGATCCGCGCGTGCGTCTGAAAGGGGGGGCATGATGCCCGACGTTTCCATCGACCGCGACAGGCTGTCGCCCGACGGCGTGACCGCTGCCACCGCATCTGGCGCGCCGGTGCAGACCCGCGCCGCCCGCTTGCGCGCCTTCTGGGGCGATTTCTGCCGCGCGCCGGTGGCAGTGGTGTCGCTGGTCGTCATCATCCTGTTGGCCGTGGTATCCTTTGGCGCGCCCTGGGTGTCCCCGCAAGACCCCTATGACATGGCCGCGCTGGACTGGCTGGATGCGTTTCTGAAACCCGGCACGGTCGGCGCGGGGGGCTACACCCATTGGCTGGGCACCGACAATGTCGGGCGCGACATGCTGTCGGCGATCTTTTACGGGCTGCGCACGTCCTTCGTGATCGGCATCAGCGCGGGCGTGCTTGCGCTGGCGTTGGGCATCTGCGTCGGGCTCAGCGCGGCCTATGTGGGCGGGCGGCTTGAAAGCCTGCTGATGCGCATCGTCGATCTGCAACTGTCGATGCCCGCGATCCTTCTGGCGCTGGTTCTGGTTGCCATGCTGGGCCAGGGCGTGGGGCAGATCATCCTTGCGCTGGTGGTGGCGCAATACGCCTATTTCGCGCGCACCACCCATGGGGCCGCCACGGTCGAGCGCGGCAAGGATTACATCGAGGCCGCCCGGTCCACCCCCCTGCCCGCCCGCCGCGTGGTGTTCCGCCACCTGTTGCCCAACGTGTTGCCGCCGCTGATCGTGGTGGCCACGGTTCAGGTCGCCTCGGCCATCGCGCTGGAAGCGACGCTGTCGTTCCTGGGCGTGGGGCTGCCGCTGACCGAACCTTCGCTTGGCTCGTTAATTTCCAATGGTTTCAAATACATCCACACCGACCGGACGTGGCTGTCGATCTACCCCGGAGTGTTCCTCATGATCACCGTCGTCGCCATCAACCTTGTCGGGGACCAGGTTCGCCATGTTCTGGACCCAAGGAACCAGCGATGAGCGCGGCGCTGGATGTCCGGGGCCTGACCACCCGGTTCGATACCCGCAAGGGCCCGGTGACCGCGGTCAACGATGTCAGCTTTACCGTCCAGCCCGGGCGCATCATGGGGCTGGTGGGCGAAAGCGGGTCGGGCAAAAGCGTGACCGGGTTTTCCATCCTCGGGCTGATCGACGCGCCGGGCCGGATCACCGGCGGGCAGGTGCTGGTCGATGGCACCGACCTGCGCAACCTGTCGCCCGATGCGCTGCGCCGGATGCGGGGCAAGCATGTGGCCATGGTGTTTCAGGACCCGATGATGACGCTGAACCCGGTGCTGCGGGTGGGCGATCAGATGGCGATGGCGGTGCGCGTGCATGACCGGGTGTCCAGATCCGCCGCCTGGGATCGCGCGCGCCAGGCGCTGGAAACCGTGGGCATCCCGTCGCCCGCCGAACGCTTGCGCGCCTATCCGCATCAGCTGTCCGGGGGCATGCGCCAGCGCGTCGCCATCGCCACGGCATTGCTGCACCGCCCCTCGGTGATCATCGCGGATGAACCCACCACCGCGCTGGACGTGTCGATCCAGGGGCAGATCCTGGCCGAGGTCCGCCGCCTTGCGGATGAAACCGACACCGCCATCGTCTGGGTCACCCATGACCTTGCGGTGGTCAGCAGCCTCGCCGATGACATCTGCGTCATGTACGCGGGCCGCATCGTCGAAAGCGGCAGCGCCGAGGCGGTGCTGACCGCGCCAAGGCACCCCTACACCCGTGGCCTGATCGACAGCGTGCCCGCGCGCCACGCCCCCGGACAGCCCCTGCCCCAGATCCCCGGCGCGACGCCGCAGCTGATCAACCTGCCGCAGGGCTGCGCCTTTCGGCCCCGCTGCCCGCGCGCCACGGCCGCCTGCGCGGCGCACCCCCCCCGCGCGGGCGATGCGCATTTCGCCCTGTGCCACCACCCCCTGACTGGAAGCCAGACATGAGCCTGCTGACCGTTTCGGGCGTATCGAAGCGTTTCGAAAACGCCCCCGGCCCCATCACCCGCCTTGCCGACCGCCTGACCGGGCAGGACAGCCGGCGCACGGTTCACGCTTTGTCGGACGTGTCGTTGACCGTGGCCCAGGGCGAGGTTCTGGGCCTTGTCGGGGAATCCGGCTGCGGGAAATCCACGTTGGGGCGCCTTGTTTCCGGCATCTACACCCCCTCGGACGGCACCATCCGCCTGCATGACCGCCCCGTCGCCACGCAGCACCGCGGCACCGTCACCAAGACCACGACCCGCGTACAGATGATCCACCAGGACCCGTTCGCAAGCCTTGATCCGCGCATGCGCGTTGGCGAAACCATTGCCGAAGGGCCGCGCGCGCATGGGCTTTGGTCCGCGGCCGAATCTGCGCGGAACACCCGCGATCTGTTGGAACAGGTGGGCCTTGAAGGCGCCTATGCCGACCGCCTGCCCCACCAGTTTTCCGGCGGCCAGCGCCAGCGCATCGCCATCGCCCGCGCGCTTGCCATGCAGCCCGATCTGCTGGTGCTGGACGAAGCCGTGGCCTCGCTTGACGTATCGATCCAGGCGCAGGTGCTCAACCTGTTCATGGATCTGCGCAAGCGGCTTGGCCTGACGGCGATCTTCATCAGCCACGATTTGGGAGTGGTGCGCCATGTGTGCGACCGCGTGGCGATCATGTACCTGGGCCGCGTGGTCGAAATGGGCCGCGCCGAAACGCTTTATGCCAGCCCACAGCACCCCTACACCCGCGCGCTGTTGGCCTCGGTCCCGACTTTGGGCACCGGGCGCGCCGCGTTCCAGCCCATCAAGGGGGAAATCCCGTCGCCGCTTGACCCGCCGTCGGGCTGCGCCTTTCACCCGCGTTGCCCGCATGCCGGCCCCCGCTGCCGCGCCGAGGTGCCGATGCTTGGCCAGATCGGCGCGCAGCAGGCCGCCTGTCACCTGCATCACGGGGGCACAGGGCAGAACGCAGCCTGACCGGGCGCGAAGGCTGTTGGCCATGGCCAACTTCATATTCTTGCGTCGGACATGACGATCCGGTTGAAATAGCCCGATGGGTGCTTGATCCGCTCGATATCCGCTGCGATGCGGTCCAGACAGCGAAGCACTTGCGAACCCCCAAGCCGGGCCATGCCGGCGGCAATAAGCGCATCCTCTATCCCCAGCATCTTTCCAAAGCCAAAGATCACCCCGTGCAACGCATGCCGTGTCCTTGGTGGGTCGGGGTAGAAGCTGGCGAGCGTTGGCATATCGGACCAGTTCGCGTGTTCGTCGTCGCAAGGTTTTTTTGTATCTGTAGTATTCCGCTCTTTGTGCCGGACGTTTTGTCCGTCTGTGGCGGGCGTCTGTTCTGGTTCCGGGGCGGGGTTGGCCTTGGTCCAGGTGGCGATCAGGGCCTGCATCCGGCGCAAAAGGTCACGCGCGAAGGCCGGAGTGATGCCCGCTCGGCGGACCAGCGCGCGGGTCTGTTCGACCCAATCTCGCTGCGCATCGTCCAGCGGTAGCGCAAGGCAATCCTGCCGCAGCCGCCCGATGATGGCCCGCAAACCGCGCAGCTCGGCGTCCTGCTCGCGGCGCCTGCGGGCGCGTTCCACAAGCGTTGCCGCCTGCGCCAGAAGCGGAGACAGGTCGATCCCGAAGGCACCGACGATCTTGCCCGCCCGGTGCACGGGAAAGCGTTTGCCATTGGCGCTGTCGCGGCGCTGGATCAGGCCGATGTCTTCCAGCTTGGCAAGGTGACGCCGCAACTGGCGGTCGGTGATCCCGCGCGCGCGAAAGCACAGCGTGTCATTCGCCGCATAGATCGTCAGCAGCATGTCCGGCGCGATGGGCCGGTCAGCGCGCGTTTTGGGGTCGCGGCAAGGCAGGCAGCTGAGCAGCGCATCGATCACGACCACCGAGGCGGCGCGCAGCCCAAGATCACGCGCAACGGTGTTCACCGCGACCATCAGATCACGGCGCGAAATCGGCGCGAAGCCTGGCTGGTCGCAAATCGCTCCATAGCCCGCGCCGGTCAGGGGGGCGGGTTGGGCACAGGTTTCCTGCGCCCCGGCGCCATGCGCCACGGAATTCTGGTGAGTCATCTGATGTCAGACGGCAAAAGAAGATCGTTCACCGAAATCGGTGTTGCAGTGATTCGTGATTGGGGGTACCAATGAAGTGCTAGTAAATCGGAACCCTTCGGAGTGCCTCACCGCCTTCGGGGGGTTTCTTTTTGCGCGCTGTCTGCCTCCTTGCTGCTTGGTTGGTGTGATGCGGTTGGCCATGGCCAACCACGGTTATTGCGGGGCGCGGGCCTTAGCCCTTGCCGGATTTCCAGTCCTGGTACAGCGCGGCAAGCCGCGCCTCGACAAAGCCGATGAAACCAGTGTCGCTTTGCCCGGATACCTCGATGGTCAGCCGGTTGCCGCGCGCCGTGCTGCGCACCGGGGCCGCGGGGGGCGATGCCGGGGCAGGGGGGCGGGGCGCGTCTTGCTTTGACAGCGCGCGGATCAAGCCGCTTAGCCGGTCCGTGGGCGAGGCGGCATTCGGGATCATCGCCAGCAGCGCGGCCTCGTTCGGGGCATTGTCCAGCTTCAACAGCCGGCGCAGTTCCAGCCACGGACGGCGGCCCGCGTCATGGGCGGCGCCGATGGCATAGATCACCGCATCGGGCACATCGCGCGCCACGCCGATCAGCTTGCTGAGCGTGCCCTTGTCCACCGCCAGCACATCGCCGATATCGGCGCGGCTGAACCCCTGTTCTTCAAGACGGACCGCGAAAATCGCCTGTTCGATAAAGCTGCGTTCCAACCTGGCGGAGTTTTCCAGCGCCTGGCTGACCAGCGCCTCGCGGTGGTCCATCTCGCGGATATAGGCGCGCACCTTGATGCCCAGGGCGCGGCAGGCGGCGATGCGGCGGCGCCCATAGACCACCTCGTAGCGCGGCCCGGCGCCGCGCCGGAACCGCAGCAGCGCCGGAAGCTGCTGCCCTGATGCCTGGATCGAGGCGACAAGATCATCCAGCCCCTGCGCCACGTCGAACCTATCGGCAATGTCGGAATCCGCGATTTCGGCCGGGTCGATGTCTTGCGGGGCCTGCGCGGACACTTGCGACAGCACGTCGGACATGCTGCGCAGCGACTTGGGGGCGGCGCCCGGGGCAGGGGCCTCGGGGGTGTCGCGGCTGCCCATTTGCGCAAGGCTCTTGGCCAGAAGGTCTCGTTTCATGGCTTGCTGTCCCTCCCCCATGCGGTCTGGATCATCCGTTCGATATCGTTGGAAAACCCGATGACAGAGTTAATCGCGCGTTCGTAGGTCTTGCGGTTGCGGCTTGCGCCAAGGTCGACCTCGAAGATGGTTTTCTGCGCCAGCCCCGCCTCGGACACGGCCGAGGATTTCACGAAGGGCGTTTCGATCACGCTGTCGCCCAGCAGCTTGCGGATCCATTCCGACAGGTCCTGCTGCGTGCTGATGGCGGTGTCAAAGCGGGTCAGCAGATAGGCGAAATTGTCATAGGCCCCGACGCCGCCATTGGCGTGCAGCACCTCGAGCACGCCGGAGGCCATGGTCAGGAACTGGCTGGCCGACGCCAGATCGACCCGTTCGGGGATGATGGTCATCAGCAACGAGGACGACGCGCAGACCGCCGACATGGTCAGGTAGCCCAGCTGCGGCGGGCAATCGATCAGGATGATGTCGTAATCGTCTTCGACCTGCCGCAGGCTGTCGCGGATGCGGTTGAAGAACACCGGCTGTTCGCCCCGGCTAAGCGCCGTTGGCGTTTCGGTTTCGTATTCCGACAGGATGATGCCGCCGGGCACCAGATCAAGGCCGGGGAAATAGGTCTTGCGCAGCACATCGGTGATGGGCACGCGGGTGGTGTCGCCGTCATTGTAGCGGATCGCGTCGTAAAGCGTGCCGCCTTCGCGGAAATCCAGTTCGGGCTGGTAGCCGAAGAACGTGGTGAGCGACGCCTGCGGGTCCGCATCCACAAGGCACACCCGATAGCCGCGCAGCGCAAGCCGCATGCCCAGCGTGACCGTGGTGGTGGTCTTGGACGAGCCGCCCTTGAAGTTGACCGTGGACCAGATCTGCAGCTTGTCGCCGTCGCGCCGCCCGGGCAGGAACTGGAACGGGTCCTTGGCGGTCTGCGACAGCGCTTGGCGGATTTCGCGGATGTCATCGGCGCTATACAGGCGTTTGCCGCCCGCGCCCTGTTCGACCTCGGGGATGCGCCCGTCGAAATGCGCCTTGCGCAGGTAACCATCGGACACGCGCAGCAGCTCGGCGACCTCGGCGGTGGTGAAGCTGCGCAGGCTTTTTTCCTCGCGCGGGGCAAGGAACAGTTTGGACATGTGTTCAAGCGCCTCGGAGAGCCGCCCGGCATCCGCCTTGAGCTTGTCATGAAGGATCGGATAGCTCATGCCATGTCCGCCTGAATCTGTCTGCCGCCTGCGCGCCCCGCTTGCGTTCCACCTGTCGATCATGTGCTGCCGACTGTACCAAGGAACGCGCTGGACGCATTTTTGTTATTTACGCGTTACAGGTATGCCGGGTTGGGGGGTGGATCTCAAGGAAAATCGCCTGTGGAATTTGCGGGGCAGGGCGGTGTGTCGGGCCAGATGGGAGCGGGAACTTTCTGTGATACATCAAGGGCAGGGGGTAAGCGGCTGTTTTTGCGTGTAAAAACCATGCACAGCTTATCCACAGTCCGATGGCGGGTCAGCGCGGGCGATCTGGCGGCGCAACGGGCTGCGGGCGGCTCGTAACGCATGACGGGGGCGGATCGGGCGAATCTCATCCCCCCGGGCTAATGAAAGAGTGGCGAGGAAAGGCAGTGGCACGCTGCGGGAATCGCCCTATGGCCACCAGGGCGCGTTGGATATCATATATGATGTTTAAACCGGCGATAATGCCCTATATGATATCGTATGTGATCATTTGATGCACGGGGACACATGGCCTATCTTGACGCTCTTAAATCCGCCGAGGATCTGCGGGCCGGAATCGCGGATGCGGCGCGGGCGCGGCGGCTGGCGTCGAACCTGACCCAGGACGAGCTGAGCCAAGGGTCCGGGGTGTCGATCGCGACGCTTCGCCGGTTCGAAGCGGGCGGGGCGGCCAGCCTTGAAACCGTGCTGCGCATCGCCGAGGCGCTTGGGGCACTTGAAGGGTTTGCCGACCTGTTCCCCATGCCCCCCGCGCAGACGCTTGACGATCTTGAATCTCTGCCCAGACGCCAGCGCGCCAGCGCAAGGCCCAAGCCATGATCCGCCGGCTGAAGGTCGGGCTGGATTTCGGCGGCGACGCGACGATCCGGGTCGGGCAGCTGGGACGCGATCCGCGCGATCGGGTCACGGTGCTGGAATGGGACAGGGATTTCGCCGCAGCCCCGCTGCCGATCCTGCCGCTGGGCAGCGGTTACGGCGGGCTGCTGCGGCCTGACCGCGCCCGCGGGGCCACCTTGCCCGGCCTGTTCGAAGACAGCCTGCCCGACGGCTGGGGCCGGCTGCTTCTGGACCGCGAGATGGCCGCGCGCGGGATCGGTCGCGCCGGGATCGGCGATCTGGAACGGCTGGCCTTTGTCGGATGCCACGGGTCAGGCGCGCTTACCTATGTGCCCGAAACCGGTGGGGACGGCCCCGGCGAAATCGACCTGGGCTGGTTCGAGTCCATCATCCCCCGCGTCGAAGAGGATGCGACCGCTGACGAGCTGACCCGCCTGCGCCGGATTTCCGGTGGCAGCCAGGGCGCGCGGCCGAAATTCGTCGCGCAGATGAACGGCGAGTGTTTGCGCAGTCACCGGCTGCCCCTTGGCGACGGGTGGCGCCATGTGCTGATCAAGGCGCGGGCGGCGGGCGATCCGGTCGGCAGCATCGAGGCAGAGCTGGCCTATGGCGCGGCGATGCGCCTTGCGGGCATCGACACAAGCCCCATGACCCGGCTGACCGGCGCCAGCGAAAGCTTTTTCGTGACCGACCGTTTCGACAGGCCGGGCGATCGCCGGCTGCATCTTGCGACGGTCGCGGGGATGCTGGATTGCGGCATGACATATGGGGCGGTCGATTACGCCGACCTGATGAAGCTGGCGCGCATCGTCTGCCGCGATGTGCGCGCGGTAGAGCAGATGTTCCGGCGCATGGTGTTCAATGTGCGCGCGCTCAATCGGGACGACCACGTGCGCAATCACGGCTTTCTCATGGACAGGGCGGGCGCCTGGCGCCTGGCCCCGGCATATGATGTGTCCTGGTCCCAGGGGCCGGGCGGCGAACATTCGCTTGCCGTGGCCGGGGAAGGAAGGCGCCCCGGCGCGGCGGCGCTTGCCCAGGTGGCAAGGGGGGCAGGGCTGCGCCCGCGCAGCGCCGCGCGGATCATCGACGAGGTCGACGCCGCCCTGTCCCAATGGCCGCGCCTGGCCGAGCAATTCGCGGTGCCGCCCGCGCTTGATCGCGAGATCGCCGCCGCCCTGGCCGAGGCGCGGCGCTGGCGCTAGGCGTTGCCCCCGGCTTCGCGGCAAAGCCGGGCGGCGTCAGGCCTGAGCAAGGCGGAACGCGCGCAGCCGTGGCAGAATGGCGCCAAGGTCAAGCGGTTCGCCCTTGCCGAAACCCATGTAAAGGCTGCGAAACAGGCCGTATAGCTCTTGGTAGACGGCTTGGCGCGCCGGGTCGGGATCAAAGCGGCGTGCAGCAGGGGCAAGCCGGTCCTGCGCGCTTGCGACGTCGGCAAAAAGCCCCGCCGCGACCGAGGCCATGATGCAGGCCCCCACCCCCGTGGGCGAGCTTTGCGGCACCAGCACCGGCTTGCCCAGCACATCCGCATAGATCTGGTTCAGCACGTCGTTCTTCTGCGGGATGCCGCCGCCATTGATCACATGGGCGATGGTCATGCCGGTTTCGGCGATGCGCTCGTGGATAAGGCGGGTGTGCATGGCCATGCCCTCGATGGCGGCGTGCAGCTCGTCGGCGGCGGTGTGGCCAAGATCCCATCCAAAAGTCACACCCCCAAGGTCCGAACGCACCAGAACCGTCCGGTCGCCGTTGTCCCATGTCAGGCGCAGCAGGCCTGTCTGGCCCGGGCGGTAGGCATCAAGCCCCTGCATCAGCGTGGCCACGTCGCTGCCGGCGCGGCGGGCGATGGCGTCGAACAGATCGCCGGTGGCGGATTGGCCGGCTTCGATGCCGGTGGTGCCGGGGGTGACCGATCCGGGCACGGCGCCGCAGATGCCGGGCACGGGCCGGATGCCCGCGGGCGCAATGGCGATGAAGCAGGTCGAGGTGCCCACAACGTTCACCACGTCGCCAAGGCGCCCGCCGCTGCCAAGCGCATCCCAATGCGCGTCGAAGGCGCCGAAGGGCAGGGGGATGCCGGGCCGGAGGCCAAGCTTTTCGGCCCATTCTTCGCACAGCTGGCCGGCGACATCGGGCGCAGCGCCCACGGGGCTGTCAAGCTTGGCGTTGATCCCGTCCAGCAACGGATCGACCCGGCTTAGGAAATCCTGCGGCGGGTAGCCGCCCCATTTCGGGCCCCACATCCACTTGTGGCCCATGGCGCAGACCGACCGGCGCAGCTGGCCCGGATCGCGCAGGCCCGACAGCGTCGCGACCAGCATGTCGCAATGTTCAAGCGCGGTGCCGACGCGGTCGCGCTTGTCCGGGTTGTGGCGCAGGAAATGCAGCAGCTTGGCATAGCCCCATTCATGCGAATAGGTGCCGCCGCACCAATCCAGCGCCTCTAGCCCTTCGGCGCGGGCAAGGGCGGTGATCTCGGACGCCTCGCGGTGCGCCGAATGATCGGCCCACAGGTAGTAATCGCACAGGGGCTGCAACCGGTCGTCCACGACGATGACGCTTGACCCGGTGGTGTCCGCGGCAAAGGCGGCGATGGCATGCCCGTCGATCCCGGCCGTGGCGATGGCGCCGCGCATGGCGCGGGTCAGCGCGTCCATGTGGTGGGCGTGGGATTGCCGGGCGACAAGCGGGTCGGCGGGGTCACGGTGCAGCGGGTAGCCTTCGGCCACCGACGCGACGGCAACGCCCCGCGCCGTGTCCATGATGGTGACGCGCACGCTGAGCGTGCCGAAATCGGCGCCGGCCACATAGGTCATGGTTTTTGCCCGTAGGTGGCTTCGGCGCCGTGCTTGCGCTTGTAATGGCGATCAAGCAGCGTCTGCGAGATCGGCTCGGTCGCGGGAACCAGCGCCTGGGCATGCCAGGCCATCTTGGCCACCTCTTCGAGGATGACGGCGTTCAGCACCGCCTCGTCCGGGGTGCGCCCCCAGACAAAGGGGCCGTGGCCGGCCACCAACACGGCGGGCACTTCCAGCGGGTCGCGCCCTTCGAAGGCCTCGACGATGACCTTGCCGGTGGCCTCGACATAGCGGTTGCGGATCTCGGGCGGGGTCAGCTGGCGGGTCACCGGGATTTCGCCGTGGAAATAGTCGGCATGGGTGGTTCCCAGCGGGATGATCGGCCGCCGCACCTGCGCCATGATGGTGGCAAAGGTCGAATGGGTGTGGATCACCGCGCCGATGCCGGAAAAGGCGCGGTACAGCACCAGGTGGGTTTCCAGATCGGACGAAGGGTTCAGCCGGTTGTCATGGGGTCGCCCGTCCAGATCGCACAGTACCATGTGTTCGGTGGTCATCTGGTCATAGGGCACGCCGCTGGCCTTGATGGCGATCAGCCCCGAACCCCGGTCAATGCCGCTGGCATTGCCGAAGGTCGCCGTCACCAGCCCATGGCGTACGGTGGCAAGGTTCGCTTTCAGGACCTGGGCTTTGAGGGCATCGAGAGGCATGGCGGTCTTTCGGCAGGATGCGGCAGGGAACCGCGCGGCGCCGGTGACGCCGCGCGGGGCAGGGGGCTTAGCGCTTTGCGGTCCAGCCCTGGTAGTCATCAAGGTTGTCGGCGGTGATCAGCTTGGGTTCGATCAGCACGGTCGTCTCGTCCAGGGTTTCGCCCTTGAACAGCTTGTAACCAAGGTCAAGCGCCTGGCCCGCCATGGTGTACGGATCCTGCGAGGCCGAGGCCTTCATCATCGACCCTTCGGTGGCAAGGCTGTCTTCGGTATCGGGGGCGCCGTCGACGCCGGTGATGATGATGCCATCCCGGCCCAGCTGCTTTGCGGCAAGCTGCGCGCCAAGCGCCATCGGATCGTTGGCGCCGAACACGGCGTCGATGTCATCGAAGCGGGTCAGCAGGCCCTGCATCACCTGAAGGCCGCCATCGCGCGAGCCCTGGCCGTTCTGGTCGTCGGACAGCACGGTGATGCCGTCCGCCGCCGCGAAGACCTCGGAGCAGCCATCGAAACGATCGTTGAGCGAGGACGAAGACGGCCCCTTGATGATCGCCACGTTGCCGGTCCCGCCCAGCTGTTCGGTGATGTATTCGCAGGCCTTGCGGCCGGCGGCGATGTTGTCGGTCATCACCGTCACGTCCGCGCCGGGGGCCGAAACGTCAAAGGCGGCGACCACGATGCCCGCCTGCTTGGCGCGCATCACGGCGGGGGCGATGGCTTCGTCATCGACGGCGTTCAACATGATGATGTCGACGCCCGCCGCGATGAAGTTCTCAATCTGGCTGACCTGCTTGTTCAGATCGTAATCCGCCGAAACGGAGGTGATCTTGACGTCGGGGTTGATGTCGCGGGCGCGGTCCTCGATGCCTTCGATGGTGGCGACGAAGAACGGGTTGCCCAGCAGGCCGACCGAAATGCCGATGCTTTCCAGCTTCTTGTCCTGCGCCATCGCGGCGCCCGCGCCAAGGCCGATGGCCGTGGACAGGGCAAGCGTGGCAAGTCCCTTGGTGATACGCATGTCTTCTCCTCCTTGAAAGTCTGCTGCGTCGAATGGTTCAGGTGCGGGCGTTGCCCTTGAGCCGGTAGCGGTCCAGCGCCACGGCGGCGATGATCACAAGGCCCTTGATGATGAATTGCCAGATGTCCGACACGCCGGTCAGGATCAGCCCGTTGGACAGCACCGCGATGATCAGCGCCCCGATCAGCGTGCCCCAGATCGACCCGACCCCGCCGACAAAGCTGGTACCGCCAAGGATGACCGCCGCGATGGCGTCAAGTTCGTAGGCCTGGCCCAGTTGCAGCCCGTTGGCGGCGTAAAGGCGCGCGGCGGACATCACCCCGCCAAGCCCGGACAGCAGCCCGGACATGCCGTAGACGAACAGCAGCACCAGCGACACCTTGATGCCGGTCAGGCGCGCGGCCTCCTGGTTGCCGCCCACCGCATAGATCCAGGTGCCAAGCACCGTGCGGCGCAGGATGAACCAGGACAGCACGATGACAAAAAGCGCGATCAGCGCAAGGATCGGGATGCCAAGGACCGACCCGTTGCCAAGCACCGCAAAGGGCAGGTTGGCGTTGAACACCGTGGTGTCATGCCCCATCAGCCGCGCCACGCCGCGCACCGCCGTAAGCGAGCCCAGCGTCACGATGAAGGGTGGCAGCGCAAGAAAGGCGATAAGCGCCCCGTTCGCCAGCCCGAACACCGCCCCGATGCCAAGCCCCACAAGGATGCCAAGCCAGCCAAGCCCCGGCACCAGCGACATGATGACCGCCCCCATCGCCGCCGCCGCCAGGGTCGCGCCGACCGACAGGTCAATGCCCCCCGTAAGGATGACAAAGGTCATGCCCGCCGCCAGAACGATGTTGATCGACGCCTGCTGCATCACGATCGAAAGATTGTTCACGCTCAGGAACTTGCCGGTCATCAGGTGGAAGCCCACCGCCAGCAGGATCAGCACCGGCAACATGCCGAGCGCGGTGACAAAGCTGCGGATCTGCTGCGCGCCGCCGGGGGCGGACGCTTCGGTGATGTCGCTCATTGGTCTCTCCTCCTTGCCGCGCGTGCGGCGGCCTGCCTCGGGTCAGGCGGCCTGTGTCGTTGCATGGCTGCCGGTGGACAGCTGCATGATCGCTTCCTGGGTGACGGGGGCCTTGGCGGTGGGGCTGAGGCATCCGGCGATGCCGCCTTCGCGCATCACCAGCACCCGGTCCGACACGCCGATGACCTCGGGCAGCTCGCTGGAGATCATCACCACGGCAAGCCCCTCTTGCGCGAGGCTGTCGATAAGGCGGTAAATTTCGGATTTCGCGCCAACGTCGACGCCGCGCGTCGGCTCGTCCAGGATGATGACCTTGGGCTGCGCTTCAAGCAGGCGGGCAAGCAGAACCTTCTGCTGGTTGCCCCCCGACAGGCTGCCGACGCTGATCTGCGGCGTGGGCGCCTTGATCGCCAGCGACTTGAAGGCACCCGCCGAGCGTTTCGCCGCGCTGGCAAAGCGGCGCAGGCCCAGCGGCCCCGCGTCGCGTTCCATCACGCAGATGTTGATGTTGTCATCGATGGTCATGTCAAGGAAAAGGCCAAGCCCCTTGCGGTCTTCGGTCAGGTAGACAATTCCCGCATCCAGCGCCGCGCGCGGGCTTTTGGGCGTGACCTCGCGCCCGTCCAGCAGCACCTTGCCGGCGGTGGCGGGATCGGCGCCGTAGATCAGCCGTGCCAGTTCGGTGCGCCCCGAGCCCACCAGCCCGGCGATGCCCAGCACCTCGCCCCGGCGCACCTCGAAGCTGCAATCCGTCACCACCCGCCCGTCGCTCATGCCTTCGACCCGCAGCACGATTTCGCCCGATGCCGCCCCGTCGGAATGCGCTTTCTTGTAAAAGCTGGACACGTCGCGCCCCACCATCATGCGCACCAGCGTCTCGGCGCTGAGGTTTTCGCGCTCAAGCGTGCCCACATAGCTGCCGTCGCGCAGCACCGAACAGAAATCGGACAGGCGATAGATCTCGTCCATGCGGTGGCTGATGTAGATGATCGCGATGCCCTCGGCCTTGAGCGCGGCGATCACCTCGAACAGCTTCTCGGTCTCGCGCATCGACAGCGACGTGGTGGGCTCGTCCATGACGATGATGCGGGCCCGGGTCGAAAGGGCGCGGGCAATTTCGACCAGCTGGCGTTCGCCAAGCGACAGGCCCGCCACCTTCGTGCCCGGGGTAAAGCCGACCCCGAGCCTGTCGAGGATCGGCGCGGTTTCGCGGTGCATGGCCGCCCGGTCGACGATGCCGCGCCGGGCGCGTTCGTTGCCCAGAAAGACGTTCTCGGCGACGGTCAGGTTGGGCGACAGCGACAGTTCCTGGTAGATGACCGCGATGCCCGCCGCCTTCGACAGCTTGGGGTTGCCGGTCTGAAGCGGCGCGCCGTCGATCAGGATCTCGCCGCCCGCATCGGGGGTATAGGCCCCCGACAGGATCTTCATCAGCGTGGATTTGCCCGCGCCGTTTTCGCCCATCAGCGCGTGGACCTGACCGGCGTTCACCCGCAGCGAAACCTTCGACAGGGCCTTCACCGGGCCAAAGGTCTTGGAAATGTCGCGCATGTCCAGAAGCGTGGTCATGGTTGGCCTCCTTCGGCGGTGGGGGCGATGACGACGTCGACGCCCTCGTCTTCAAGCATCCGGGCATCGGCGTCCGACAGCCCGTCGTCGGTGATAAGCCGATGCACCCGCGACAAGGGCAGGGCGACGGTGGGCGCGCGCACGGCGAACTTGCGGCTGTCGACCATCACGATCGTCTCGTTGGCCTGACGCGACATGTCGTTGCACAGGCGCACCAGCAGCGGGTGGCTTTCCAGCAGCCCCGCGGCCGAGATCCCCAGGGCGCCGACAAAGAACTGATCGGCAAAGAAATCATAGCTCTTGAGCGCCGGGTCATACAGAATGCCCGGCTCGCGGTGCAGGTCCCCGGCGCCGACGGTCAGCTGACAGGTGCCGTGTTCCGCCAGGTAGCTGGCCAGGGGAATCGAGTTGGTGAACACCCGCAGGTTGCGGTTGGCGATGCGCGAGGCCAGGTGAAAGCAGGTCGACCCGGCGTGCACGATGATCGAAGAGCCGTCGCGCACCAGCTCAGCGGCCTTTTCGGCAATGGCGCGTTTCTGCGTCACGGCGATGTCGCGGTTTTCAAAGAACGGCAGGTTGACGGCCCGGCGCTGGCCCGGGGTGGCGGACGCGGCGATGCCGCCGTGCACCTTCTGGCCAAGCCCGGCCTCGGCCAGCTTGTCGATGTCGCGGCGCACGGTGGCGGGCGACACGCCGATGATCGACACAAGGTCGTTGACCGACACGAACGCCTGCTCGTCAAGCAGGGCCACGATGGCTTGCTGGCGTGAAAGATCGCTCATGTATCCTCCCCAGGTCCGAGCGTCTTGATGCCGGATCGGGCCCGACATCGAGGTATTGTGCGCATTCGTGACGTATTTCGATCATGCGCGCAAGGTATTTGTCATACTGAATCGAAAATGACGGAGTTCAATCATGAAAACGGGCCGAGCGACGTTTTTCCAAGGGTCCGATGCACGTCATCCCGCGCACGAATCGCGGGCCTCTGCGCTGGCTTTTGGGGCTACCTCACCGGCCTGGGCGCCGATGTTCTAGGCCGCAAGGTCAACAAGCGGCGCTACACCATTTCCCGGGACACCACCGCGTTCAGAAGCTCTCGCAGCCAGATATGGCGCGCGTCGCTGCGGTTGTGCGGGTGCCAGGCGACCTGTGTCGGGAATGTGCCCAGGTTCAGCGGTGGCGGCATGTCTCGTAGCCCGTAAGGGTCCGCGATCATGGCCGCGATGCGCGCAGGGACCGTGGCGATGCCCCCTATGCGCGCGACGGTCGGCGCCGCTGTCAGGAAATGCGAGACGATCACCGCGGTATTGCGGCGCAGGCCCCTGTCGGCGGTCAGCTTGTGCAGACCGGTGCGCCACTTGCCCGGCGGCGCCACCACCACATGCGCAAGCCGCTCATACTGCTCGCGATCCAGCGCCGCGCCATCTGCCAGCGCGTCGGGGGCAACGATGCAGCGGAACCCGTCGTCGAACAGCTCCGCGACGACCAGATCGTCCGGGGGCGGCGAAAACCGCCCGATGGCAAGATCGAAGGTTTGCCCGGCAAGCGAGCGCGGATCCAGATCCGGGCCGATCGGGGAAACCTCAAGCGTTGCTTTGGGGGCATACCGGGCAAAGGCTGCCGCCAGGGGCGGGGCAAGCACGACCTCGGCATAGGGGCCCAGCAAAAGCCGAAAGCGGCGCGTGCTTTGCGCCGGATCAAAGGGTTCGGCGGCACGGAAGGCCTGTTCAAGCCGATAAAGCCCGGCCGCGATGTCCGGCGCGATCTGCAACGCCTTTTCGGTCGGCGAAACACCGTACCTGGTGCGCAGGAAAAGCTCATCCCCCAAGGCCACGCGCAGCCGCGCAAGGGCGGCGCTGACGGTGCTTTGCGATTGGCCAAGGCGTTGCGCCGCAGCGGTGACATTGCGTTCTTCCATCACGGCGTGGAAGACGCGCAGAAGGGAAATATCGGCGGTCATACCTCTGGCTTATCGATATCTGACATGGTGCGCATCAATTTCTCGATCTTTGGGTCGTGCCCCATATCAGTTCGGACACGGCCCCGCGGTCATGCCTGCGGGACGTTCCGAACGACTTAAGGAGACCCTGAAAATGGCACGTATTCTGATCCTGTCCACCGCGGCTGATGTCCTGGCCGATACCGGCAAACCCACCGGCGTCTGGTACGAAGAGCTGTCCAGCCCTTACTACGCCTTCCTTGATGCGGGCCACGACGTCACGCTGGTGACGCTTGGCGGCAAGGCAATTCCCATCGACCCCAATTCCGACGTGACCGGCGACGACGCCCCGGCGTCGGTCACGCGGTTCCGCGCGGATGCGGACGCGACGGCGCTTCTGGAACAGCCCGGACGCCTTGAGGATCAGGACGTCACCGCCTTTGATGCGCTTTACATCCCGGGCGGCCATGGTGCGATGTTCGACCTTGCGCAAAGCGCGCTTGCGGCCAGCGCCATCGGGAAAGCCTGGGACAGCGGCAAGATCGTCGCTTCGGTCTGTCACGGCCCGGCGGCCTTTGCCAAGGTCGTTGATGCGAACGGCGATTCCATCGTGAAGGGCCGCAAGGTCACCGCCTTTACCGACAGCGAAGAAGCGGCCGTGGGCCTGGTAGAGGCGGTGCCGTTCCTGCTGGAAACCAAGCTGCGCGAGCTTGGGGCCGATTTCGAATGCGTCGACGACTGGCAGCCTTACGCCGTGGTCGATGGGCGGCTGGTGACCGGGCAGAATCCGGCCTCGTCAGAGGATGCGGCGCAGAAGGTTCTTGCCCTTCTGTAACCGCTCCGGGGCGCCGCCCGGCGACGGGCGGCGCCTTGCGGGTCAGGCCCAGGGGGTCACAAGGTATTTCTCGCCCGTGCGCATGGCGCGGTAATCCATCACGGCGTCCTTGGTCAGCATTTCTTCCAGCGTGACCCGGGACTTGTAGCTGCTGGCGAAGGTGCCGGTCAGGTTGTCGCGCACGCGCTGGCGCATCCGGCCCATGGTTTCACGCCCCACCGATTGCAGGAACGGGAACAGCAGCCAGCCCGACAGGGTCCAGCCGAACCCGTAACTGGGCGTCAGGATCGTGGGGCCGGTATCAAGGCGCCCATAGATGAACATGCGCTTCGGCTGGTTCGATCCATAGCGCGAATATTCCGACATCTGCTCTCGGGCGACCTGTTCCATCGCTTGGAATGCGGTATCGACCAGCGTGCCGCCCCCCACGGGATCGAAGCCGTAAAAGGCCCCCGTGTCGCGGATGGCGTCGCTCAGCCGGTCCATGAAATCATCTTCCGAGGAATTGACCACGTGGTCCGAGCCAAGCCCCTTCAGCAGCTCGACCTGATCGGTCTTTCGCACGATGTTCACCAGCTTGATGCCATCCTCTTTGCAGATGCGCGTCAGCATCTGGCCAAGGTTCGATGCCCCGACGGTGTGCAGGATGGCGTTCTGCCCGTCGGCCCTGGCGGTTTCCACGAAACCAAGCGCGGTCATCGGGTTGACGAAGGCGCTGGCGCCCTCTTCGGCGGAATGTTCGCCCAGCGGCAGGCACATGTCCGCGTCGGCAAGGCAATATTGGCTGTATGCGTGCCCCGGCACGCACGAGACGCGCTGCCCCATCAGCGCCTGCGCGGCGTCACTGTCGCCGGCGGCGATCACCGTGCCCGCGCCTTCGTTGCCGGCGGGCAGTTTCAGGCCGTGACGGGCCTTTGACGCGGCATTCGCCGCCTCGGGCATCCGGGCGACGAACTTGCCCGGCGTGTAATCCGCGTTTTCCATGTCGGCGCCGCCCACAAGAATGGCAAGGTCCGACGGGTTGATCGGCGCGGCTTCCATCCGCACCAGCACCTGGTTCTGAACTGGATCGGCGAAGGACACGTCTTCTAGCGCGACGGTCAGCGTGCCATCGGCTTCCAGTGTGGTGAAAAGCTGTTTTCCGGTCGTGGCCATGCAGAAGCCTCCTTGGCGTTTTTCAATCAAGGGGGATGTAGGGCTAAATCCGATGCGGGCACCATGGCCGCAGGCAAAGTCGCGGATGCCAGGGACCATTCCCCCTTGGTGAAGCCGGGCTACCGAAGTCGTCTCGCGCTTGTCGCTGCCGGTCATCGGGGCCCGCCCCCCGAGGGCGTCGCGAAGCCTGCCGCTTTGCGCGAAAAGCTGATCGGCGTTCTTCGCCCCGATGGCATCGATCACGATCTGGTCGACCTCGTGCCAGACGGCGACCACCTCGTCGCGCAGTTGCCGGCCCTGTTCGGTCAGCGACAGGCGGGTGGAACGCTTGTCCTTTGGATCTTCGCGCACCTTAATGAACCCATTGCTGACCAGGCGCTTGGTCATCTGGCTCATGCTGGCCGGAGTCACGTTGAATTCGGATGACAATTGCCGCTGGGATGCCTCGTTCACGCGCCCCAGGGCGTGGATGACACGCGCCTGCCCGGCGTGAAGGCCAAGCGGTCTGAGCAACTCGCGCAGGCGTTCTTCCAGCAGGTGGGTGCTGTGAAAAAGCAAATGCACGCCCGCGCCTTGTTTTTCGCTCGCCATAATGTTAGGGGCCTAACTAAATCCAGTTGACGGGTTTCTAACGCCAACTTGCACGCGGTGGCAATGCCCCGCCACCCGGCGCCTTCGCCCGGCGTGACCGGGGCGGGCGATCGATATTCGTCCCAAACCAGAGAAGAGTTGCAGATGTCGACCACCCAAAGCCCAAGCCGGCGGATCACCTTCCTGTTGCCAGCCCTTGGCGGCCTGATGCTTGCAACCGGGGCCCACGCCCATGCCGACGAGCATTCCGTCGCCGATGGCGCATTGGTCAGCCCGACCGAGATCGTGGATTGCACGCTGGACAACGGCGCCGCCGCGCAATGCGCGCGCTACGTGGTGAAATACCTGCCCGACGCGCTTGAAATCGGCCCCTTCTGCCCTGCGACGCTGGATGACGTGGGCGGCATCTGGCACTGGGATGGCGACAAGGCGGGGGTCTACCGGATCGACGGGGACTTCCTGCGCATGCTGGACGCGCAGGGCTATACCTTCTTCAACGAAAACGGCGAGGTTCACACCTTCGACATCCGCATCGAAGGCCCCACCGAGCCGAACGAATGCATCCAGGGGTCGGTCGATTCCGACGTCGAGATGACCGTGCTTATTCCCGCGAACCCGGTCATGGCGGACGAGCCGACCAACCTTGAGACCGTTTCACAGGTCGGGATCGGGCTGGATGGGGTTCCGATCTTTGCCGATGCGCCCTCGGTGCTTGATACCGGGCACATGCCCGCGCTTGACACCTGCGGTGGCCATGTCGACCCCGGCGGCTGGTATCACTGGCATGCGACGGCGACGGACGTGAACGCGATCTATGAAAGCGAAGGCGTCACGGCAGAATGCGTGAACGTCGAACAGGACCAGACGGCCCAGTTCGGTTATGCCTTCGACGGGTTCGCGATGTTTGGCCCGCTGAACCACGATGGTTCGGTGCCCGAAGATCTGGATGCCTGCGGCGGCCATATGGGGCTGACACAGGACGGCGGCGCGCCGGTCTATCATTACCATTCGGGGAACACCTTCCCCAATCTGCCGACCTGTCTGGTGGGCGTGGCTGCGCAGGGCAACTTTTCGACCAACGCCGCCGGTGGGCTTGGCTCTGCCAATGGCGGCGGGGGGCCGGGCGGCGAACCTGATTTCGACGCGATCGCCGAAACCCTGGGCGTGGATGCCGATCTGCTGAGGCAGGCGCTACAAGATGCCGGCGGCCCCGACGCGGATCTGAACGCGGTGGCGGATCAGCTGGGCGTTTCGGTTGACGCCCTGCAAGCGGCCCTGCCCGGGCCCGGTCGCTAGGACGCGCGCCCTGAAATGAAAAGGGCCGCGCGATCCCTTGCGCGGCCCCATTTGCGGATTTCCCTCAGGAAGCGGCTTCCTCGTTGACCCCGCCTTTCATGGCGATATCGGTCATGCGGCGGTCGCCGTCGTAGGTCTGATCAAGGCATTTCTTCAGCACCGCGGCGTCGCTGTCGAGGCCCAGCCGGTTGGCAAAGGCGGCCAGGGTGCCGTAGCCCGCCAGCGCGTAATGGCCCATGCGCTGGTACTGCGGGATGATGGCGGCGCCGCGCACGTCG
>CAXICP010000009.1:0-23509 GCA_964022595.1 uncultured Salipiger sp. | reverse complement strand
TTTGGTGACACTTCTGCTTTGCAAGACCGGTGACATTTCAACTTGGTTGCAACATTCCGGTTGGTCGGATAATTGGACTTATGTGTCCTTCGCCCGGAAAGGCTTGCGATACCGCCCCAGCACATGCCCCGCCAGATTGCCCGCAGAAGCCCTGCGCGACAGTTTCTGGTGCGCGCGGTAGATTTCCCAAGTGCCGGCAAGCGATTTCAGCCGGCTGGACGTCAGTGAGCCCTGGGTGCGGAAATACAGCGCCAGCGGCTCGTCCAGCCCGGCGGCGAAATCGGTCCGCGACAGGATGTCGAGCCACAGCGCGTAATCATGCGAGCGCGCATATTCCGGCATCGGCACCGACCCCAGAACCGACCGGTCGTAGATCGCGGTCAGGCAGCCGATGACATTGTGCCGCAAGAGCGCGCGGTGATCGACGCGGGCCGGCACGCGCACGCGCACCTGCCCTGCCCCGGACATGCGCCAGAACCCGGTGTAGCACAGCGCAGCGCCCTGCGCGGTCATGAAGCCCAGTTGCAGGCGCAGCTTCTGCGGCAGCCAGGCGTCATCGGCATCCAGAAAGGCGATGTAGCGCCCGCGCGCCGCATCCAGCCCCGCGTTGCGCGCCGCCGCCGCCCCGGTGTTGCGCCCCTGGGACAGGCCGCGAATGCGCGGATCGCGCGCCGCCAGCTGTTCGATCACCCCGGCGCTGTCATCGGTCGAGCCGTCGTCGATCAGCAGCAGTTCCCAATCGTCCAGGTCCTGCGCCAGCACCGAGGCCGCCGCCCGCTCCAGCACCGGCGCTGCGTTGAACACCGGCACGATCACCGACACCAGCGGGTCGGTGCCCTCGGGGCCAAGCAGGATCTCCCCGGGGTGGGTCATCGCCTTACAGCGGGGGCACCGCGAAGGCCGGCATCGCCCTGCCCTCGGCCTGCGCGGCCATGAAGGCATCGGCCACGTCCAGCGCCTCGCGGATGGTCACATCCATGTCGAGATAGCGATAGGTGCCAAGGCGCCCCACGAAGGTGACCCCCTGCGCCTGTTCGGCCAGCGCCACGTAATCGGCCAGCAGCGCTTTTTCATCGACCATGCGGATCGGGTAATACGGGATGTCTTCGGGCTGCGCCGCGCGGGAAAATTCGCGGTAGCACACGCTGCCCTCGTGGCTTTCCCAGGGGGAAAAATGCTTGTGCTCGGTGATGCGGGTATAGGGCACGTCGCGATCGCCGTAGTTCATCACCGCGCAGCCCTGGTAATCGCCGTCTTCGGTGAATTTCTCGAAATCCAGCGTGCGATAGCCAAGGCGGCCCAGCTTGTAATCGAAATACCCGTCCAGCGGCCCGGCATAGAACACGTGGTCATAGGCATCGGCCATGTCCGGGGTGTAATCCGTGCCAAGGCTGACGGTGATGCCGGGGTGATCCAGCATCCGCTGCACCAGCGCGGTGTAGCCGTCTTCGGGCATGCCCTGGAAGCGGTGGAAGAAGTAGTTGTCGTCGTAGTTGAACCGCACCGGCAGGCGTTTCAGGATCGACGCGGGCAGTTCGGTCGGCGAACAGCCCCACTGCTTTTCGGTGTAACCCTTGAAGAAGGCGGCATAAAGATCGGGACCGACGAAGCGCAGGGCCTGTTCCTCGAAGCTTTGCGGATCACTGATCGAGGTGTCGGCCTGTTCCTCGAGAAAGGCGCGCGCCTCGGCCGGGCGCATGGTCTTGCCGTAGAACTGGTTGATCGTGTGCAGGTTGACGGGCAGCGAATAGACCGCCCCCTGGCTCGTGGTCTTGACCCGGTTCTTGTAGGGCATGAAATTCGCGAAACGGTTCACGTAATTCCACACGGCTTCATCGTCGGTGTGAAAGATATGCGGGCCGTAGACATGCACCATGACGCCGGTTTCGGCATCGCGTTCGGTGTGGCAATTGCCCCCCACGTGGTCGCGCCGGTCGATGATGTGGATATCGTGACCGGCTTCGGCCAACTGCCGGCCTGCGACCGCACCGGACATGCCGGCACCAACGAAAAGCAGTTTCACGGCATCGCCTCCTGATTGCGCGTTTGGCGGTTTCTTCCACAGATCCCCCCGGGTGGCAACACGGGCGCGCCCTGCGGGCCGCGCCGCAATTTCGGCGCGATTGGCGGCAAGATATCGTTCTCATGCGGCTTTTTCCCGGGTACCCTTCGGCGGACAGGCCCTTCCCGAGGCTTCAAGGACCGCTGACAATGCCCACCACGCTGCCCACCGCCACCCTGGACGAGTTCGCCGAATACCTGGTGTCGGGATACTGGACGCCCCATGCCTTCGACACCTCAAGCAGCAACGAGATCACCGTGAACGTCACCGGGCTGAACGGCGATGGCCGCCAGCTGGCCCGCTGGGCGATGGATGCCTGGTCCGCCGTGGCCGACATCACCTTCGTCGAGACCATCGGCAGCGCGCAGATCGAATTCCGGGATTCCCAGGCCGGGGCCTATGCGGGCAGCAGCTATTCCAACGGGGTGATCGGCAGCGCCTACGTGAACATTTCCCGGACCTGGATCGATGCCTATGGCGCCACCATCGACAGCTACGGCTTTTCGACCTACCTGCACGAACTGGGCCATGCGCTGGGTCTGGGTCACCCGGGCGATTACAACGGCAACGCCGAACACGCCGAGGATGCGATCTTTGCCAATGACAGCTGGCAGATATCGGTCATGTCCTATTTCGACCAGACCGAAAACCCCAACATCACGGCGTCCTATGGCGATGTGCTGACCCCGATGATGGCCGATATCCTGGCCATCCAGATGCTTTATGGCCCCCCCGACAGCGACAGCGTCAGCGCCGGCGACACCACCTGGGGGCTTGGGTCCACGCTTGGCACCTACCTGGGGCCGTGGTTCGCGCTGGTGGCGGAAAACCGCACGGATGCGGACCTTTACCTGGGCCATGCCGTGGCGCTGACCCTTTACGATGTGGGCGGGCGCGATCTTGTCGATCTGAGCTTTTCGCCGGACGACATGTCGATCGATTTGCGCCCGGGGCAGTTTTCCGACGTGGCGGGCGGCATCGGCAATGTCGGCATCGCCCAAGGCACGGTGCTTGAGGATCTGCGCGCCGGGTCCGGGGACGATCTGCTTGTCGGCAACAGCGCGAACAACCTGATCCTGGGCAACGCCGGCGACGATACCCTGCAGGGGATGAACGGCGGCGACACGTTGAACGGCGGGGCGGGCGACGACAGGCTGCAGGGCGGCAACCAGAACGACGTGATCCGGGGCGGGGCCGGGGCCGACATCGCCTTTGGCGGCAACGGACGCGACACGGTCTGGCTGGGCGCCGGGGAGGACATCTTCTACGATTCCGCGCAGACCGGGGTCTATGGCGGCGACGCGGCGCATGGCGGGGCCGGCAACGACACGCTGAACGGCGGCGGCGGACAGGACACGCTGAACGGGGGCGGCGGGCAGGACAGTGTCAGCGGGGGCAACCAGGGCGATGCGCTTTATGGCGGCGACGGGGGCGATCGCATCGCGGGCGGCGCAGGGGCCGACCTGCTGAACGGGGGCCGGCAGAACGACCGCCTGTGGGGCGGAACCGGCAACGACACGGTGCTGGGCAGCAACGGATCGGACCAGGCCTGGCTGGGCGATGGCCATGATCTTTACGAGGATGACGACCAGGTCGACTTTGGGCACGACCGGATCTGGGCGGGGCGCGGCAACGACACCATCCTGCTGGGCGGGGGCGATGACACCGTCACCGGCGGCGGGGGCGCCGACAGCTTCGTGTTCTCTTCGGCCGAGGGCGACGACCTGGTGACCGATTACCAGCCCGGCATCGACAGCCTGACCTTTGCCGAGGAAATCTGGAACGGCGGGCTGAGCGCCCTGCAGGTGATAACCAGCTTTGCCGAGGTGACGGACGGATCGCTCGTCTTCACCTTCGAGCCGGGCTATTCGGTCACGCTGGCGGGCGTCACCGGCACCGCCGACATCATCGGGGACATCGCGCTGGTCTGACCCGGCCAGCCCCCCTGCCCCGCCCTGCCCTGCCCCGCCCTCAGGCCAGCAGGCGTTCGTGCATGGCGATGGCTTCCTCGAGATCGTCGAAATAGGTCACCCGGCCCCGGTCCAGCAGCACGCCCGCGTTGCAGAACGCCTTGACCTGCGCCATCTCGTGGCTGACCATGATGGCGCTGGACGTCTTCATGCGCTCAAGGAACACCGCCTTGCTCTTGCGCTTGAACTGCTGGTCGCCCACGGCGGTGACCTCGTCCACCAGGTAGGTGTCGAAATGGATGCCCATCGAGGTGCCGAACACCAGCCGCCCGCGCATCCCCGCCGAATAGCTGCGCACCGGCATGTGGTAATGCGCGCCCAGGTCGGCGAATTTCTCGACGAAGGCCAGCAGCGAATCCGTATCCACCCCGTAGATGCGCGCCACGAAGCGCACGTTCTGCGCGCCGGTCAGCTCGCGGTGGAACGAGGCGCCAAAGCCCACCGGCCAGGAAATCGTGCCATCGCTGTAGATCGTGCCGCTGTCGGGCTGCAGCGTGCCCGCGATCAGTTGCAGCAGCGTCGACTTGCCCGCGCCGTTGCGCCCCAGAAGCGCCAGCGACTTGCCCGACGGCAGCTCGGCGGTCAGGTTGTCGATGACCACCTGCCGCCGCCCGTTCACCCGGAAGCTCTTGGTGAGGTTCTCGAAGCGGATCATGCGCGCCGCCTTACCTGCGGTCGCGGATGCTGTAGTAGATCAGCGCCAGCGTGCCCCAGAGCAGGAACAGGAACAGCCCCGTCAGCAACGAGATCATGCCCCGCTGCGGGTATTGCGCGCTTTGCGCCAGCGTGGGGCGCACATAGGCCGCCAGGTACAGGCTTTGGCGCGACGCGTTGGCCCGGGCCGCATCCAGCGCCGTCAGCGAGGCGCGATAGGTTTCCTCGGCGAATTCCTGGTCGACCGTCAGGCTTTCGAATTCGCCGATCAGGTCGGGATAGCTTTCCGCCAACCCGCCGGTTTCGCTGCTGCGATCGGCCGAGGCGAAGTTGCGCCGCTCTTCGGCGATGCGCTCGCGGATGACCTCGATGCGGCGCAGTTCCTGCACCACGCGCGGATCGCCCTCGCGGGCATCGCCGCGCACCAGGTCGTATTGCACCAGCGCTTCGGCAAGCTGCTGCTGCAGGTTGCTCAGCACCCCCATGCGGCCCTGCAGGTCAGAGGCGGGATCGACGATCTGGGTGCGGGTGCGGAACTGGGTCAGCGCCTCGCGCGCGACCTTGAGCCGGGCCAGCGATTCCGCAAGGTCGGCGCGGGCATAGCGCATCGCATCCTCGCGCGCGGTCTCGTTCAGATCGTTGATCATCGCCTGGCTTTCGCGCACGATCAGCTGCGAAATCCGCTGGGCGGTCGGCGCATCGAAGGCCCGCACCTCAAGGTCGATCAGCCCGGTGGCCTGGTCGTAGCTGATGCGCACGACCCGGGGCCAGAACCACAGCAGGTCCTCGATGGTGGCGTCGGGCCAGAGCGAAAACACCGGGTCATCGGCCCAGTGCTGCGAATAATAGTCGCGCAGGTCCAGTTCCGCGTCCAGCGCCAGCACGATTTCCTGGCTCTGGATGTATTCGTAAAGGATGTCCGCCTCGGACGAGGTCGACGAGCCGGTGATGCTGGCCAGCCCGCCCAGCAGGTCCGACGCGCCGCCGCCCTCTTCCTGCCGGATGGTGAAGCCGGTGGTCGAGGCATATTGATCCACCGCCACCTGCGTCAGGTAGAAGACCGTCGCGGCCAGCGGCAGCAGGACCACCAGGACAAAGCTGAGGATCAGCCCCCAGTGGCGCCGCTTCATGCTGGCGGGGGCGGCGATGGGGGCGATTTCGACCACGGCGGGCTGGCCCTTGCCGGCGCCGCCGCCACGATTGCCGCCACCGGGCTTGCGGCCCGCATTTGGGCCGGCGTTGGGGCCAGTTTTCGGGCCGGTGTTGGGGCCAGCGTTCGCCCCGGCGTTGGGCCCTGCGTTCCGGCCAGCATTCGGCCCTGCGTTCCGACCCGCGTTGGGGCCCGTGTTCCGACCTGCGTTGGAACCAGTGTCGGGGTCGGCATTCGGCCCTGCGTTGGGTCCGGTTTTCGATCCCGGCTGCCCCTGCCCCGCTTTCGGCCCCGCCGCGCCCCCGGCCTGTCGCGGCCCCGCGGGTTGCGCGGTATCCCGCCCGGTTCCGGCGCCGCGCTGCCCGCCCGGCCGGTCGTTGTCGTATTCCTGGTCAGGCAAGCCGCGATCCTTTGAACAAGCCGTTTGATCTCGTAGCGCGTTTCGACATAACTGGCGCCCGAGCCGAGACGAAAGGAAATCGGGCCATGTCGGCGGATCACCTTGTTCCAGATGCCCTGAGACCTGTCAACGCCAAGCGGCGGCGCTTTGCCGCCCTGCGCACCGTGACCGCGCTGATGCTGCGCGAGATGTCGACGCGCTACGGCGCCTCGCCCGGCGGCTATGCCTGGGCCGTCCTGGAACCGCTGGGCGCGATCTTCGTGCTGACGCTGGTGTTCTCGATGGTGGTGGTGGCCCCGCCCCTGGGCAACAGCTTTCCGCTGTTCTATGCCACCGGCTTCCTGCCTTTCGGCACCTACCAGACGTTGTCGACCACCTCGGGCAGCATCATCCAGTTCTCGCGCCCGCTGCTGCTGTATCCCACGGTGACCTGGGTGGATGCGCTGTTCGCGCGGCTGATCCTGAACACGGTCACGCAGGTGATGGTGGGGTTCCTGATCCTGGCGGGCATCATGCTGATCAGCGAAACCCGCAGCACGCTGCAATTCGCCCCCATCCTTGCGGCCCTGGGCGAACTTGTGCTGATCGCGACCGGGGTGGGGATGATCAACTGCGTGATCTCGGGGCTGTACCCGGTGTGGAACCAGGTCTGGGCCATCGTCACCCGGCCGCTGTTCCTGGCCTCGGGGGTGTTCTTTACCTACGAGACCCTGCCGCCGATGGCCCAGGATGTCCTGTGGTGGAACCCGCTGATGCATATCTCGGGGATCTTCCGCAGCGGGTTCTACCCGTCCTATGATCCGCAATACATCAGCCACACCTACGTGGCGGGGCTGGGGCTGGGGCTGACCGCGCTGGGGGTGCTGCTGCTGGGCCGGTTCCACCGCGACATCCTCAACGCTTAAGCGGCGGGGGTGCCGGAAGGCGGGGCAGGGGGCGCTCAGCGCCCCTTTTTCATGTCCGCCCCGCGGGTCTGCGCCAGCAGCGCCGCGTGATCCGTGCCGGTGCGCCGCGCCAGCGCATCGCGCACCGCCCGCGCCATCAGCCGCGCGAACATCCGGCGCTGCCCGGGATAGAACCGCAGCTTGAGCGCCCATTTCGCCACGATCGGCCCCAGCAGCAGCCAGAACTTCGGCCCCGCCGCCTGGCGGTAGAACAGCATCAGGTTGCGGTGGTAGTAATAGACCTTCCAGATCGGCTGCAGCCGCCCTTCGAGCCCGGCGAAGGTGGCGCAGTCATGTTCGAAACGGATCTGCGGCAAGAACCCCATGCGCAGCCCGGCCTGGGAAATGCGCAGCGTGTACATGCCATCGTCGCCATAGACGAAAAGCCGCCCATCGGGATAGCCCACCCGGGCGATGGCCGTGCGCGAGACGAAGAAGCCGACAAACGACGCCACCTCGACCGCGCGCGGCGGGCCGGCGTAGGTGTCCGGCCCCAGGTGCAGCGGCTTGCGCCCGCCGCCCCCGAACGGGTTCATGCCGGGGCGGTTGAACGGGCAGATGCGCCCGTCGGGGTAATGGACGGCCGACACCACCGCGTCCCAATCTTCGGGATTGCTGTCGTGAAAGCAGGCAAGCGCCCCCCGGGCGGGGCGACCGTCATCATCCATCGCCGCGATCCAGTCCGGGTCATGGTCCTGCACCAGCTTGCGCATTCCCGCCTCGAACCCGCCCGCGCCGCCGGAATTGACTGCAAGGCGCAGCACCTCAAGCCGGGGGTCATCCTGGCGCGCCAGCCAGTCGGCGGTGCCATCGGTGCTGGCGTTGTCGACCACCAGAAGGTGCTGCAGGTGCCCCGGCGCGGCGGCCAGCAGGGCGGCGACCGTGTCCTTCAGCTTGTCCAGCCGGTTGAAGGTCACCACCACGGCGGCGAGTGTTCTTTGCGATGTGCTCACGTCTGTCCCTGCCTTGCGCGCGCCCCGGCTCTAACGCAGGGCAGGGGGGCTGGCCAGAGGGCGATGTTTCGCGCGCGAAACGGCGGGCGCGGTCAGGTGGAAAATGTTTCGCGCGCGAAACACCCCGGGGCGAAGCGGCCGTTTCGCGCGCGAAACATCGAAGGTCAGCGGCCCCCGTGGGCGGCCAGCCAGTCCAGAAGACGGGCGTGCAGCGCCGCGTCCACGCCCGCCCCGCTAAGCGTGATCGCCCCCGACGCCTTGCGCGTCACCTTGATGCCGGGGCCGGGGCTGTCGATCTGCGCGGGTGGGGCTGCGTCCTTGCCGCCCGAGGGCCGCGCCCTGAGCGCCGCGCGCAGCAGGTCCTGTTCCTGTTCCGCATCCTGGCTGCCCCCCAGGGCATTTTCCAGCTCTTCGGCCAGCGCGGGGCGGTCTTCCAGCGCCTTGGCCAGCGCCAGCCCCAGCCGTTCCCCCAGCGCCCGGGGGAACCGCAGCGCGCCGTCCAGCGCCCGCACGATGGTGATGAAGCTGCCGATCTTGGACCGTTTCGCCCGGCTGGCCGCCCCGAACAGGCCCTGAAGCCCCTCGCGATCCGACGCGAACACCCCCTGTTCCACCGCCTTCACCACGATGCGCGCGCGCTCGTAATGGCTAAGCGCGGCGCGGATCTCGTTTTCCTCGACCATGGCCAGGTAGGCGCCCGAGGTCTGCTCGGGGCGGCGCAGCAGCGCCAGCACCGACGCGAACCGCGCCTCGCCCGTGTCCTGCGCCAGCTGGCGCAGCGCATGGCAGCGCCGCCAGCCCGAAATCAGCCCGTAGCGGCCATTTTCCAGCCGGGTGACCTCGATCGGGACCTGCTGGCCGCGTGCGCGCAGACTGTCGCGCAGGGCGGCCATGTCCTCGTCCTCGACCGGCAGGCGGTCGCGCACCAGGTGGCCCAGGTCGATCGACTCCAGCGGCAGTTCCAGCACCATGCGCCCGCTTTCGCGGGCCTCGCTCATGGTGCGGCTGACCTCTTCCAGCGCCGCCACGGCAGAGCTGTCGGCGGCCACATCCGCGATGGGGGCGGACCGGCGGCGCGGGGCAAGGCCGGGAAAGGCATCCGCGGGGGCATCGGGGGCGGTGCCCTCGGGCAGGAAGGCGGGGGGCGACAGGCGCTTGCGCTTGGACATGGTGGGCTCCTTCCGGGTCAGGCCACTGCGGCGGCTTCGCCCGCCAGTTCATCGCGCCGCCAGCTGCCCAGAAGCAGCGCCTTGAAGGCGGCATAGGTGGCATCGAACGCCTCACGCCCGCGCACATAGGTCTCGCGGTTGAAATCGCGGTAATCGGCCTCGTAGATGCCCTGCACCTGTTCGCCCGCCTGGCCGATCAGCGCGGTGAAATGCTGACGATGCGGCGACAGGGTCTGGCCCAGGTAGGCCTGCATCAACGCGGCAAGTTCCGCCTGTTGCCCATCGTCATAGCGCGTCACCACCGCGCGCACCGCATCCCATTCGAACGACAGCCCCTCGCGCCCAAGCGCGCGCGCGGCCATGTTCTCGGCGCTTTCGATCGAGCCGAACGTGGAATGCAGCATGTCAAAGAACCGCCCCGTGCTGTCGAATTCCAGGAAGCTCGCCCCCAGCGGCACCAGCAGGATATCCGCCGCCGCAAGGCCGTTGATGGTCAGGTACCCCAGCGCGGGGGGCGTATCGACGAAGATCACGTCGTATTGGTCCAGCAGGCCGTCGGCTTCGAACACATCCGTCAGCGCATCCCACAGCTTCCAGCCGCGCCCCTGCATGCGCCACACCGGCACCTGGAATTCCGCCCAGTACAGGTTCAGCTGCGCGCCGATCAGGTCGATATTGGGCCAGTGGGTTTTCTGCACGAGGTCCGGCGCGCGGATGTCCAGCGCCTCGGTCAGCGTGTCATCCAGCGGAATGGGCGCCTCGCCGCGATCCATCCGGCGCTGGTTTTCCTCGCGCAGGGATTGGGCGTAATGGCGTGCCATCAGCGGGAACACCGTCTGCCATTCGTCTTCCACCTTGCCATTGAAGATCGACGTCATCGACCCCTGGGAATCCAGATCCACCACCAGCACCTTGTAGCCATCCAGCGCCGCGCTCATGGCCAGATGCGCGGCGGTCGATGTCTTGCCCACGCCGCCCTTGAAATTGGCCACCGCGACGATCTTCGCCGGCAGCCCCTTGGGGCGATAGGGCAGGTACTGCTTGTTGCGCGCCCCCTCCTGGCCGAAGAAGGCGCGCAGTTTCAGCACCTCGTCCAGTGAGAACCAGCGCGTGCCGTTGGCGGTTTCACTGCTGCCCTGGGGCAGATCCGGATTGGCCTTGAGCACCCGGCGGAAATGCGCGGGCGCCACGGGGATCAGGTACTGGGTGATTTCCCATGTGGAAAACAGCCGCAGCCGCCGCTGGCCGGTTTCTTCCAGCCCGCGCCCCACAAGATCGCGCCGCCCGCTGGCGCAGGCCTCGGCGATGCGTTCGAAATCCGCGGTGCGGGTGCGCGCGCCCAGCTGTTCCATCGACCGGGTGGGATCGATGTTGAAATAGGGAGGCGTGGCCTTGCCGGCCTCGGGTTTCGGGGAAGTTCTGGGTGCCATGCGATTGCCCTGTCCTGCTCGATCCGGGGAAGCTGCGCAGCTTCATGTGCGCGTTTTTTGGCATGATACCACCAAAATGCGTACATGACAGTATTTTCGGCATATATGCGGATTTTCATCGCATGGAGGGGCGTTGCCCGGGGGCCCTGTTCGGCTTTCCCGGTTATTTTCTGTTATTTATTCAGTTACGGCAATGCTTGGGGTGCCAAATCTTTTGTTTTTCCATGGGCTTGCGCGCCATCTTGCGTGCTTGTGCGATTCTGATCCTACGATAGCGCGACTCTGATCCGCCGAAGTAGCGACTCTGACCCCCCGATGTTTGCTGGACGGGCAGGAGGGCTGTGGATAAGGTGGGCGTCACTGAAACCCCGATAACAAAGCCGGGGATCGGTGCAGGCAGATCACAGGCAAGCCACGCGGGCAGGGCAGGCACGGCATGAGCGATACAGGCGGGACAAGTCCGGCCAGGGCAGGGGGGCTTGCCCCCGATCGGCACCCGGTGGCCGACTTCTTTCTTTGCGACATCTTCGATGCCAGTCCCAAGGACGATCTTGGCACGATGGAACACCCGGTGTTCTCGCTGTCGACCAAGCCCGACCGGCGCATTCTGGATTACGCCCATAACGGCGTGTCGATCAAGGTAACCCCTTCGGTGTTGGGGCGGGCCACGATCCACGACAAGGACATCCTGATCTACTGCATCTCGCAGTTGATGGCGGCGATCAATGCCGGGCGCGAGGTGACGCGCACGGTGCGCCTGCGCGCGCATGATTTCCTGGTGGCCACCAACCGCGATACCGGCGGTGACAGCTACGCCCGGCTGCGAGATGCGTTCGAACGCCTGGCCGGCACGCGCATCACCACCAACCTTGCGGCCGGGGGCACCGAGACCACCACGGGCTTTGGCCTGATCGAAAGCTGGCGCATCGTGCGGCGCGCGGGCAACGGGCGGATGGTGTCGGTCATGGTCACCCTGTCGGACTGGCTGTTCCGCTCGGTGCTGGCGAAATCGGTGCTCACGCTCAGCCGCGATTATTTCCGCCTGCGCAAACCGCTGGAACGGCGCGTCTATGAAATCGCGCGCAAGCATTGCGGCCGCCAGCCCGAATGGCATGTCAGCATGGCGGTGCTGCACAAGAAATCCGGCAGCACCGCGCCGCTGCGGGTGTTTCGCGCCGCCATGCGCCGGATGATCGCCGCCGCCACCCTGCCCGATTACACCATGTCCGAGCTGGACGGCGATCTGGTGCTGTTCACCCGCCAGGGCGTGGTGGTCGAACCGGGCACCGGCCCGCTGCTGACGCCCGAGGCGCTGGACGGCGCGCGCGCCCGCCTGCCGGGGGCGGATGTGCATGCGCTGGCCGCCGAATGGCAGGGCTGGTGGGCCAGCACCGGGCGCCCGCGCCTGACCTCGCCGGACCGCGCCTTCCTGGCCTGGATCGAGACGAAGGCGCGCGAATGATCTCTGTCATCCTGCCCATCTACAATGTCGCGCAATACGTGGGCGACTGCGTGGCGTCGATCCTGGCCCAGAGCTTTTCCGATTTCGAACTGATCGCCGTCGATGACGGCAGCCTTGATGGCAGCGGCGACATCGCCGCCGGCGCAGCGGCGGGCGATCCGCGCTTTCGGCTGATCCGGCGCACCAACGGCGGGCTGTCGGCGGCGCGCAACACCGGGCTGGACGCGGCGCAGGGCGAGATGATCGCCTTTGTCGACAGCGACGACACCGTGGCGCCCGACTACCTTGAACGGCTGGAACGCACCCTGCGCGAGACCGGCGCGGACTGGGTCGCCTGCGGCATCGAATTTCACGGCCCCGGCGGCCAGGGCATGTGCCATTCGGCCCGCCACGACGCGCCCCGCCTGCTGGACGAGCAGCCGGGCCTGCCCCTGCCGCAGACCTACCCGCTGACCGACTGGCGCGAGGTGGTGCGCCATTTCCCATCCGCCTGGAACAAGCTGTATCGGCGCGCGCTGATCGCGGGGCTGCGCTTTGACGAGGGGCTGAACTACGAGGATCACGCCTTCTTCCAGCGCTGCGCCGCGCGCACCGACCGGCTGGTCCACCTGCATGCGCCGCTTTATCGCTGCCGCCAGGGGCGCCCGGGGCAGATCACCCGCGACGGGTCGGACCGGGTGTTCGACCAGTTCGCCGTGCTGGACATCCTGCGCGCGCTTACGGCGGGGCCGGAAAAGACCGGCGGCGCCGAGGCGATGGCGCAGCTGACCTCGCGGCTGACCTTCGAGCGCGTCGAGGCGATCACCGACCGCGCCCGCCGCGCCCGGTTCGTGGACGCCGCGCGCGCCGCTCAGGCGGCAACGGGCCATCCGCCCGACGACACGCTGGGGGTGCCCGGCTGGTGGATGGACCTGCTGCAAGGGCGCGTGCCGGTCAGCGTGATCATCCCGTCCAACGGCGATGCGGATGCGCTGCGCCAAAGCCTTGGTCCGCTGGCCGCCCGGTCCCTGCCCGAAGCGCAGGTCCTGGTGGTGGCCGACAGCCCCGCCGCCCATGCCGCGCTTGCCGGGCTGGACCTGGATGCGCTGTGCCCGGGCGCTGCGCTGATGCAGGGGCCCGGCGGGGGCGACATGCACGCCCGCACCGCCGGGGCGCGCAACGCCGGGCTGGACGCGGCGCAGGGCGGGGCGGTGGTGTTCCTGGATGCGGGCGATATGCTGCCGCCCCGGGCGCTGGCGATCTGGCAGGCAAGGCTGCGCAAGGCCGGGGCCGACATGGGCTTTGCCCGCTTCGTCATGGCCGATGCCGAAGACGCGCCCCATTCGGGGCTGCATGATCGCGCCCCGCTTGGCAGCCGGCTGGACGCCCCGGGCGGGTTCGCCCCGCAGCCGGGCGATACATTATATATACATGCCCATCCGTCGGCCAAGATCTGGGATCGCGCCTTTCTGCAGCGGGGCGCGCTGCGCCTTGCGCCGGGGCCGCTGTCGTCCTGGCGGTTCCTGCTGGACGCGGGCGGGCGGGCGGCGCGGCTTGTGTACCTGCCGGGCCCGGCGCCGAAACTGGCGGCGCGCCCGGACTGCCGCCTGTTCTGGCGCGCGCCCACCGCGCCGGGGGATCTGGCCCGCGCGGTTGCGGCCATGGCGCGCGACCTGCCCGCCGGGGCAGAGCGGCGGCTGCTGGTGCGGGCGCTGTGGGAAAAGATCAACTTCGCCGCCTTCGACGACACCGCCGCCGGCGGCGAAGACAACGCGGCGCAGCCCCCCGCCCCCACCCGCGCCGCCTGGGAAGCCGAGGCCGCGCAGGTCTTTCGCGATGCCGCAACCGCCCCCGGCATGGGCCTTGATCCCTATGTCGGCCCCCGGCTGCGCGGGCTTCTGGGGATCGGGGACGCAGGCCAAGTTTGAATTTGCGCTCGGGGGGAAAACCTGCAAACACCCCTTGGGGGATGGCATTTCCACCAGGCGAAAGACGTTTCAGGGACTTCAAAGATGCAGAAATTCCGGGCTGCCGGGAATGGCGTGCTTCACTACACGGTCGATTTCCGGACCTACCATTACGCCAATATCTCTTTCTTCGACGCCCCTGACGGAGACATCCTGTTCCACCTGTCGCTGCGCGCTTCGCGGCAGGTCGCGGTGACCAACGCGCGCCGGGGCGATACCTGGGCCGGCGAAAGATCGGCCGATGTCGCGCTGGCCCGGTCGGGCGACCGGGTGGCCATCCATTTCGACGAAGCCGGCGTGCGCGTGACGCTGAACGATGAGCAGATCATCGCCGGGGGCGACGACTATCCCGATACCCAGGCCATCGCTTTGATGACCTGTCAGGGCGGGCTGGTACAGGAAAGCTTTCGCCTTGAGGGCGAGGCGAACGCCGCGCGCCCCACCCACGGGCAGCTGGGCTTTGCCGCGCCCCTGCAGCTGGAAGGCTGGGCCGCCGATCCCGCGCTGTGGGTGCAGACCCCCGAAATCCGCGCCGAGGGAACAAACGCGCCGATCCTGTCGGAAACCCGCGCCCGCCCCGTGCTTGCCGAACGCCACGGCACCGCCAACCCGATGATCGGCGTGGCCGCCGCGCTGCCGGGCCGGGTCTGGCAGGGGGTGGCCGAGGGTGCGCCGCTGCGCCTGCGGCTTTACAACAACGGCCTGCCCTGCGGCGAGGTGCTTGAACTTGGCCGCGCCGAGCTGCTGGACCAGGTCAGCCGCATCCTGATGGATGACGATCCGCGCGGCGCACAGGCGCCGCTGCTGGCCATCGAACACGCGCGCTTTGCCCGGCTGGTGCCCGACCTGTCATCCGAGGCGCGCGCCCGGCTGTTCGCGCTGGCCGCCCGCTACGGCGTGACGGACTGGCTGGATGCCGGTCCGGCCGAGCTGCCCGCGCCGCCCGTGGAAAACCCCGAAACCATGTTGCTGCGCCGCGCCCGCCAGGATTTTGCCGCCGCGCTTTCCGGCGCCGAGGCGCCCGACCACATGGCCCGCCTGTCCGAGGTGCTGGACCGCTACCGTCTCAGCCCGGCGCAACAGCGCGACCTGCTGCTGTCGGTCACCGATGCGTTCTGCGGCGCCGATGCCTTTGCGGCGCTGTATCGCCATGCTGCCTCGGAAGACCTGCACCGGTTCAACCGGGGCGAGGGGGCGTGGTACAATTCCGTCATCCTGCCCTTTCTCTACCTCGAGGGGCGGCTGACTGAACTGCGCGCCATCCTTGGCCAGCTTGCCGGCGACAGCGGCGGCTGGCTGGCGACCCCGTCCATCGCCTGGGTGGTGCGCGACATCCTGCGCCGCCCGCGCAAGCCCGCCACCGAGGCCGCCGCCGAAGCGGTGCTGCAGGGGTTCATGGAACTGGTGCTGCGCCGGGCCGATCGCTACTGGGACCGCACGCCCTGCGCCGCGCTGACCGGCGCCGCCGCCGACCTGGTGCGCGCCCGCGCCCGGCAATCGGACGTGATGATGCGCGCCATCGAAACCTTTGCGCTGCGCGCCTACGGGCTGTCGCCGCTGTTCTGGGACCTGCTCGGCGCGCCCGACCGCCTGGACAGCCCGGCGCTGGCCGCCGGGGCCGCCGCCTTCGCGCGGCTGCGCGATGCGGCGCTGGCGGGCACCCGCCCCGACCCTGCCGACCTGGCGCTGTTCGAACAGGCCGGCTGCCCCGAGGCGGCGCGCTGGCGCATCGAACTGTTCGGCCCCTCGGGGCTGACCCGGCCACAGACCGGCGCCGGGCTGGCCGCGCAGCTGACCGCCCTGGGCCCGGCGGGCGAGGCGGCGGCGATCCGGCTTCAGGCCTGCCCCGGCGCCGATGTGCCCCCCGCCGATGCCGCCGCGCTTGCGGGGTTGACCCGGCGGGCCGTGCGCAACCGCTACATGGAAACCGCCAAGGCGCCCTTCCTGGCCTTTCAGGATGCGATCAGCCGCGATGCCGCCGCCTTTCTTGCCGATCTGCCCACCGGCCGGCTGAAGGATGGCATGGACGAGGCGCGCCTTGTCGCGCTGCTTGACCGGATGACGGCGCTGGCTTCGGCGCGCAGCGGCTTCATCGGGATCGGCATGATGCTGATGCTGCTGAACGGGCTGCAGCGCCAGGGGCACGAGGCGCTGTGCATCCGCACCCTGGCCCGGCTGAGCGGCGTGCGCGCCGAGCTGCCGCCCGAGAACCAGACCGGGCTGTTCCAGGCCCCCGCCATCCGCGCCGCGCTGATGGCGCTGACCCCTTCGGCGCGCGCCGATGGCGCGGGCTTTGCCGCCTCGGCGCTGGCGCTGTTCCCGAACTACCGCCCGGACCACGAATTGGCGCAACCGCGCGACATGGCCGACTGGAGCTGGGTCAGCCCGCTGTTCGACACCGTGGTGGTGGTGGTGTCCTGCAAGCCCAACCTCGACACCCGCGTGGCGGCGATGCGCAAGGCCTGGCTGCACCGGCTGGGCGCCATGGGCATTCCCTACCTGATCGCGGTGGGCGATGGCGACGGGGCGCACCGGGGCGACACGCTGCACCTTGACGTGCCCGACGATTACGAAAGCCTGCCGCAAAAGACCCTGGCCGCCGCGGCCTGGGTGCGCGATCACACCGAATTCAGCCACATGCTGAAGATCGACGACGATTGCTTCCTGGACGTCGACACGTTCTTTCACGCCCAGAGCTACCGCAAGTTCCACTACTACGGCCGTCGCCTCTACCGCGACATCGGACAGACCGACCGGGCCTGGCACAACGGCAAGGCGCGATCGGACCGCGGGCGGCTGGAACTGGACCGCTCGCCCGAGCCGTCGCAATATGCCGATGGCGGCAGCGCCTACAGCCTGTCGCGCCACGCCATCAAGGTGCTGCTGGACACCGCCGCCACCCCCGAGGGGCGGCGCCTGATCAATGCCTCGTTCATGGAAGACAAGATGGTGGGCGACCTGCTTGCCATGTCCGGCATCACCGTCAACGACGAGGATTACCTCGTGTCGATCCGCCGCCGCACCCATTCGGGCGGCACGCCGGTGTCCATGTGGCTCAACGGGTTCTACCCCGGCCCGTCCACGGGCGTGGCGCAGATCCACCTTGATACGCAGGACCACATGGCAGACGCGCAGGCGCGTCTTGGCGCGCCGGGGCTGTTCCCGAAAAAGCTATGGCCCAGCTTCGCGCCGGTGAAACTGGGCTACCAGTCCGGCGCGCTGGAACTGGTCTCGGACGAGGCGCAACTGGCCCGCGTCAACGCCGCGCCGGTGGCCGTGGTCGCCTGCCTGCGCAACGAAATGCCCATGCTGGCGCATTTCCTGGCCCATTACCGCAAGCTGGGGGTCGAAGGCTTTCTGGTCATCGACAACTGCTCGGATGACGGATCGCTCGAATATCTGCTGGACCAGCCCGACGTGGCGGTGTTCTCGGTCGATACCGATTACCGCAATTCCCATTACGGCGTCGCCTGGCAGCTGGCGATCCTGTCGCAGCTGCGCGTCGGGCGCTGGTCGGTGGTGGCCGACATCGACGAGATGCTGGTGTTCCCGGGCTGGCAGCGCGGCGGCATCGCCAAATACCTGAACCGGCCCGAATTCGCAGGCAGCGATGCCTTCTGGACCGGCATGCTGGACATGTATCCCAAGGGCCCGCTGTCGCAGGCCACGCTGGAATCGGGCGATCTGTTCGCCGAGGCCGGCCACGTGGACCGTGACCCGTTCCTGCGCGGCACGCTCAGCCGGGGGCCGTATTCGGATGCGCCCACGGTGACCTCGGCGCTGCGCCACCGGCTGATGCCCGGCAGCCGCCCGGACCTGTTCGTGGCGCAGAAATACGCGGTGCTGAAATACTATCCCTGGATGCGCCTGTCGGACGGGCTGCATTACGCCGCCGGCATCCGCCCGGCCCCGAAAAAGCTGCTGCTGGCGCATTTCAAGTACACCGCGCATTTCCGGCAAAAGGCGCTGGACGAGGTCGCCCGTGGCCAGCATTTCAACAACGCCGAGGAATACCGCCGCTATCTTTCCCTGACCTCGGAAGGGCGCGAAACGATCTACGATCCCGATATCTCGGTGCCCTGGCGCGACAGCCCCGCCGTGCGCGCCATCCTCAAGTGACCCTGCCACAGCAAGGAAATTTCCCATGGCTCCCAAATTCGGCACCAGCGGACTGCGCGGCCTTGTCACCGAGCTGACGCCCGACCTTGTCCGCGCCTACACCCGCGCCTTTCTGGCCGCCTGCCCCAGCGGGGGCGCGGTGCATGTGGGATGGGATCTGCGGCCCTCGTCGCCCGATATCGCCGACAGCGTGATCGCGGCGGTGCAGGGCGCGGGGCTGGATGCCATCGTGCATGGCGCGCTGCCCACCCCGGCGCTGGCGCTGGCCTCGTTGCAGGCGGGGCAGGGGGCGGTGATGATCACCGGAAGCCACATCCCCGCCGATCGCAACGGGCTGAAATTCTACACCCCCGCGGGCGAGATTTCCAAGGATGACGAGGCGGGCATCAACGCCAACCTCGACGCCCCCGAAGGCACCGGCGCGGGCGCGCGCATCGATGCGGGCACGGCGGCGACGGATGCCTACGTGGCCCGCTACGCCGATGCCTTCGGGGCGCAGGCGCTGGCGGGCATGCGCATCGGCGTCTACCAGCACAGTTCGGTGGCGCGCGACATCATGGTGCAGGTGGTCAAGGCGCTTGGCGCCACCCCCGTGCCGCTGGCGCGATCGCAAACCTTCATCCCCGTGGACACCGAAGCGGTCGATCCCGACACCCGCGCCGGGCTGGCGGGCTGGTGCGCGGACAACGCGCTTGATGCGTTGATCTCGACCGATGGCGATGCCGACCGCCCCATGGTGGCGGATGCGACCGGCACCATCGTGCCCGGCGACGTGCTGGGCCCGCTGACGGCCCGCGCGCTGGGGGCGCGGCACATCTGCACGCCGGTGTCGTCCAACACGCTGGTGGCGCAGATGGACGGGTTCGACACCATCGACAGCACGCGCATCGGCTCGCCCTTCGTCATCGCGGCGATGGAAACCGCGCTGGCTGGTGACCCGTCGGCCAGGGTGGTCGGCTACGAAGCCAACGGCGGCTTTTTGCTGGGCTTTGCCGCGGATGGCCCCGCCGGGGCGCTGGCGCCGCTGATGACCCGCGACTGCCTGCTGCCGATCCTGGCGCCGCTGGCCGCCGCCAGGGCCGCCGGGCAGACCCTGGCCGAGCTTGCCGGCGCGCTGCCGCCGCGCTTTACCGCCGCCGACCGGCTGACCGGCATCGCGCCCGAACGGGCGGGGCGGATGCTGAATGAACTGGGCACCGATCCGGGCGCGCGCGGGGCGTTCTTCGAAGGGGTGGGCGCCGAAACCGGCCTTGATTTGACCGACGGGCTGCGCGTCAGCTTCGAGGGGGGCGATGTGATCCACCTGCGCCCCTCGGGCAACGCGCCGGAATTTCGCTGCTACACGGAATCCGCCAGCCCGGCGCGCGCCGCCGACCTTCTGGCCACCCACCTGGACAAGCTGGGCGCGGTGCTGAAAGACTGAAACCTTGCAAGATGTTGCGCTGCCGCGGGTTCTTGCGGAATATGCCGCGCAGGACCCGGGCCCGGGGCCGCGCAGAACGGAAGAGACCATGCCAGACAGCGATTTGCAGCCATCTGCCCCCGAAGGGCTGACCCTTGTGGGTCTTGGAAACCCCTCGGCGCTGCGGCGGCTGACCGATCTGCTTGGCGCGGCGCGCCCTGCGCGCGCCGTGGATGGCGCCGACGACATCGCCGCGGCGCTTGCCCAGGGCAGCGGCCCGGTGCTGGTCACGCTGCCCGCCCCTGCGCGCGCCATCGCGCGGGATATCGCGGCGGGCCATGCGCCTTCCGATGCGGCCCAGGCCTGGAAGGCGCAGGCGCAAACCCGGCTGGCCGCGCTGCGCCAGGGGCGGATCCGGGTGCTGCTGATCGACGAGGACGCGCTGCTTGGCGATCCCGCGCCGCTGGTGGCGGGGCTTGAGGATCGCCTTGCCTGCCGGTTCGACGATCTGCCCCCCGCGCCCGAAGACCCCGCCCCCGAAGAGCCGGCCGAGGCGCTGTGGTCCGTCCTGGCCGAGCACCTGCTGGGGGCCGACCCCGCCCTGCGCAGCCTTGCCGAACAGTTCGACGCCATGACGCTGGGCAGCGATCTGCGCCCCTTGCCCGGCGCGCAGGCGCTGGATGCGGCCTGCGATGCGCTGCGGGCCGGCGGCGGGGACAGCCGCGCGCTGGAAGAGCGCGCGCAGCTTCTGGAACAGGGGCTGGCCGGGATGACCGCCGCCATGGCAGACGAACAGGCCGAGGCGCAGCGCCAACGCAAGATGCTGGCCGAACTGCCCGGGCTGCAGGCCGCGCAGGCGGCGCTTGAAACCGAACGCACGCATCTGCGCAGCACCGTTGCCGAACTTCAGAAATCGCTGGCCGACCGCGAAGCCGAACAGCGTGACGCCGTCGCCACCCCCGCCCCGGCGCAGGACCCGGCCCCGGCGCAGGACCCGGCCCCGGCGCAGGACCCAGGCGAAGCGCGCGCGCGCGATGCCGAATGCCGCCACCTGCGCGACAACCTGGTCGAGCTGCGCCAGATGATCACCGACGACGCGCTGGACCTGGACCTGCTGCGCGCCGAGCTGGCCGCGAGCGAGGCGCGCCTTGCCGAACGCGACGAGATCGCCGCCCTGCGCGAGGCCGCGCTTGGCGCCGAGATCCTGCGGCTGGGGCGGGCGGCCGACGGGCTTGCCGCGGCCTCGGATGCCGAAGGCAGCGCCAAGGCCGCGCTGCGCGGCGAACTTGATGCCGAACGCGCGGCCCGGGCCGATGCGGCGCGCACCGCGGCGCGACTGACCGGCGACATCGACCGCCTGCAACGCGACGCCACCCGCCGCGCGCTGGAACTGGAACAGGCCGAAACCCGCTATCGCACCCTGGCCGGGCAGGTCGATGCCCGGCTGCACGAGCTGGAAGAGCAGGAACGCCGCAGCGCCGACCTGCAGGCCCGGCTGGATGCGGTGCAGGCGGAACTGGCGAACATCTACAAGTCGAAATCGTGGAAACTCGCATCCAGCCTTCAGGGCGTGCGGCACGGCCTCAAGCGGTGACCCTGCATCGCCGCGCGGCCCCGGCCCATCACATCGCCCGCCCGCGCCTGTTCATCGACGCCCAGCACGGGCTTGCGAACCGGATGCGCGCCATCGCCTCGGCGGCCTCGATCGCGGCGCGCTGCGATCACGAACTTTGCGTGATCTGGCGGCGCGATGACCATTGCGGCGCGCGGATGCGCGACCTGTTCGACTATCCCGGCGCGGTGATCGAAGATGCGGCCGCCGATCTGTGCCGGGCCCGGGCCGCGCGCGTCTACAACTACATGGAAATCGAACCGGGCGCCCGCCACGGCGCCCAGGTCCAGCCCGATCCGCGCGGGGGCGATACCTATGTGCGATCGGCCTACACGCTGCGCTCGCCCTGGCGGCGCGACGCGGACGAGCGCGCCTTCCTGCACGGGCTGCGCCCCGCCGCGCCGGTGCGCGCGCTGGTGGCGCAGGTGCCGGTTCCCAGCGCAATCACGGCGCATGTGCGCATGGCCACCGGCGACGATCACGACCACCGCCCCGGCGAAGGCCCCCAGCACTGGCCCGAACACCGCCACCGCGAAATCCTGGACTGGCGCGCCAAGAGCCATTCCAGCCGCTTCATCGCGCGCATCGACGCGCTGGCGGCCGAGGGCAAGGCCGACACGATCTTCCTGGCCGCCGATCTGCCCGAAACCTACGCGCTGTTTGCCGACCGCTACCCGGGGCGCCTGCGCATGCTGCCGCGCGATCTGTTTGATCGTTCCGAATTGCAGTTGCAGTATGCGCTGGCGGACCTTTTGCTGCTGACGGCGACGCACCGTTTTCTTGCCAGCACCTGGAGCTCGTTTTCGGACATGGCCCAGCGGCTGATGCGCGAACGCCGGGCGATCGAACGCAGCGGGCTGGAATTCTGAACGCCAGGGCAGGGCCCCGACACGGACACCGGAGAAGAACGCGATGATGATGGAATTGGCAGGGATCGGCTGGGCACCGGACGCAAGCGGCGTGATCCTGCACCTGGGGGCGGGGCATGGCGAAGACCTTGCCGCGCTTCAGGCGCTGCCCGCCGCGCGCATCGTGCTGGTCGAACCCAACCTTGATTGCCACGCGGCGCTGGCCGGCGCGGCCCGCCGGGATGCGCGGATCGAAATCCTGCCCGCGGCGATCTGCGGGGCCGAGGATGCGCCGCCCCGCGCGCCGCTGCACCTGCGCAACATCACCGCGCAATCCAGCCTGCGGGCGCCCTCGGCGACGCTGCGCGCGCTGTTTCCGGCGCTGCGCGAGACCGGCGCGCCCGATGTCGATCTGCTGGGGATCGACGCCCTGCTGGACCGGCTGGACCTGGCGCCCGGCGGCCCCGCGCTGCTGGTGCTGGACACCCCCGGCGAAGGCGGCGAGATCCTGGCGCGGCTGATCGCGACCGGGGCGATCGAGCGCTTCGGCCACCTGCTGCTATGCCTTCCGCAACAGGCGCTGCACGAGGGCGAAACCCCCGCGCCCGATGCGCTGGCGGCGGCGCAGCGCGCGGGCTACCGGGTGCTGTCGCAGGATCTGGACGACCCGGATTTCCCCCGCTACCTGCTGCAGCGCGATGCGGACCTGGCCGATGCCCGCAAGGGGCTGCGGGACGCGCAGGCGCAGCTGGCCGAAACCCGCAAGGCGCTGGAAGCCGCCCGTGTGCAGGCCACCGAACGCCAGGCCGCGCTTGATGCGCGAAGCACCCAGCTGGCCGACATGGAAAAGCGCGCCAAGACCGCCGAAGGCGCCTGGGGTCAGCGCGACGCCGAAGCCAAGGCCCTGCAGGCGCAAAAGGATGCCCGCATCGCGCAGCTGGCCGAAGAGCTGACCGAAACCCGCAAGGCGCTGGAAGCCGCCCGCGTGCAGGCCACCGAACGCCAGGCCGCGCTTGATGCGCGAAGCACGCAGCTGGCCGACATGGAAAAGCGTGCGAAAACCGCCGAAGGCGCCTGGGGCCAGCGCGATGCTGAAGCCAAGGCCCTGCAGGCCGAACGCGACGCCCGCATCGCACAGCTGACCCAGGATCTGACCGAAACCCGCAAGGCGCTGGAAGCCGCCCGCGCGCAGGCCACCGAACGCCAGGCCGCGCTTGATGCGCGAAGCACCCAGCTGGCCGACATGGAAAAGCGCGCCAAGACCGCCGAAGGCGCCTGGGGTCAGCGCGACGCCGAAGCCAAGGCCCTGCAGGCGCAAAAGGATGCCCGCATCGCGCAGCTGGCCGAAGAGCTGACCGAAACCCGCAAGGCGCTGGAAGCCGCCCGCG
>CAXICP010000008.1:0-23734 GCA_964022595.1 uncultured Salipiger sp. | reverse complement strand
TTTGTCTACGACGAAAGCAACATCGACGAATTCAAGGATATCTTCTGATCTCCTTGTTCCTCCCGACGCGCGCGCATGCCGCGTCGGGAACCGCCCGGGCACAGCCGCCGGGCCCCCGAAATTTACGATCGAGCGGAGACCATCATGCAGATGAGCGTCGAGTCCCGGCAATTCGACAATGTGTCGGCGCAGGCGCCGGTTCTGGAACTGCGGGACATCACAAAGACATTTCCCGGCGTGAAGGCATTGGATGGTGTGTCGCTGGAACTGTACCCGGGCCAGGTCACCGCGCTGATCGGTGAAAACGGCGCCGGCAAGTCGACGCTGGTGAAAACCCTGACCGGCATCTACCAGCCGGACGGCGGCGCGATCCATGTGGCCGGCGCGCCGGTGGCCTTTGCCACGGCGCAGGATGCCTCGGATGCGGGGATCACGGCGATCCACCAGGAAACCGTGCTGTTCGACGAGCTGACCGTGGCCGAGAACATCTTCATCGGCCATGCGCCGCGCGGGCGTTTCGGCCTGATCGACTGGAAGACCATGCGCCGGCGCGCCGCCGAGATCCTTGCCCGGATCGACGCCGATCTGCATCCCGACACGCCGCTGCGCGATCTTGGCATCGCGTCCAAGCATCTTGTGGCCATCGCGCGTGCGCTGTCGGTGGATGCGCGGGTCGTGGTGATGGACGAACCCACCGCCGCGCTGTCCCACAAGGAGATCGAAGAGCTGTACGAGCTGGTCGACAGGCTCAAGGCCGAAGGCCGCGCGATCCTGTTCATCAGCCACAAGTTCGATGAAATCTTCCGCATCGCCGACCGCTACACCGTCTTTCGCGATGGCACCCATGTGGGCGCGGGGATGATGGCCGACGTGACCGAAACCGACCTGGTGCGGATGATGGTCGGGCGCGACGTGAACCAGATCTTTCCGCAGCGCGAACACAGCCCCGGGGACGAGCTGCTCAAGGTCGTGGGTTACGCCCATCCCACCGAATTCGAAGACATCAATTTCACCCTGCGGCGCGGCGAGATCCTGGGCTTTTACGGCCTTGTCGGCGCGGGGCGGTCCGAAGTCATGCAGGCGCTGTTCGGCATCACCAAACCGTCAAAGGGCGTCACGCGGATCGACGGGCAGATCAGGGTGATCCGGTCCCCCGCCGAAGCGGTGAAGGCGGGCATCGTCTATGTCCCCGAGGATCGCGGCAAGCAGGGCGCGGTGATCGGGCTGCCGATCTTTCAGAACGTGACGCTGCCGTCGCTGGGCCAGACCTCGCGCAACGGCTTTCTGCGACTTTCCGAGGAATTCGCCCTTGCCCGTGCCTACACCGAACGGCTGGATCTGCGGGCCGCGGCGCTGGATCAGGACGTGGGCAACCTGTCGGGCGGCAACCAGCAAAAGGTGGTCATCGCCAAGTGGCTGGCGACCCGGCCGCGCGTCATCATCCTGGACGAGCCGACCAAGGGCATCGACATCGGGTCCAAGGCCGCCGTGCATGCCTTCATGGCGGAACTGTCGGTCATCATGGTCAGCTCGGAAATCCCCGAGGTGCTGGGCATGTCGGACCGCGTCATCGTCATGCGCGAAGGCCTGATTGCCGCCGAACTGGAAGGCGACGCGCTTACCCCTGAAACACTTGTCCGCCACGCCGCGGGGATCGGAGAGCGCGCATGAGCCTGCTCAAGTCACGCGAAGCCCTGCTGGGCGGGGCCATCCTGCTGATGCTGGCGCTGATCGCCAGCCGGTTTCCCGGCTTCGTCGCGCCGGGCAACCTTGCGCGGGTGTTCACCGACACCTCGCCGCTTCTGATCCTGGCGCTGGGGCAGACGGTGGTGATCCTGACGCGCTGCATCGATCTGTCGGTGGCGGCGAACCTGGCGCTGACCGGCATGGTCTGCGCCATGCTGAACGCCGCCATGCCCGGCGTGCCGGTGGGGGTGATCCTTGTGATCGCGGTGGCGCTTGGCGCGGTGATGGGGATGGTGAACGGGCTGCTGGTCTGGACGCTGTCGATCCCGTCCATCGTGGTGACGCTGGGCACCATGACGATCTATCGCGGTATCATCTTCCTGATCTCGGACGGGGCCTGGGTGAACGCCCACGAAATGAGCGCCGCCTTCACCGGCTTTCCGCGCGCGTCCGTTCTTGGGCTGCCGATGCTGGCCTGGTTCGGCATCCTTGCCGCCCTGGGCATGATGGTGATGATCGCCCGCACCCCGCTGGGCCGCGCCTTTTACGCGGTGGGTGGCAACCCGCACGCCGCCGTCTACACCGGCATCAGCGTGGGCAAGACCCAGTTCTGGGCCTTTACCCTGTCGGGGGCGTTGGCGGGCCTTTGCGGCTACCTGTGGGTGGCGCGCTATGCGGTGGCCTATGTGGACATCGCCGGGGGCTTTGAACTTGAAGTGGTGGCCGCCTGCGTGATCGGCGGGATTTCCATCGCCGGAGGGGCGGGGACGATCCTTGGCACCATCCTTGGCGCGCTGTTCCTTGGCATCGTCAAGAACGCCCTGCCGGTCATCGACATCTCGCCCTTCTGGCAGATGGCCATTTCGGGCAGCGCCATCATCGTGGCCGTCACGCTGAACAACCGCAACGCGAAGGGCAAGGGCCGCATCATCCTGCGCCGCGCGCAGGACCAGGCATCGGAAGGAGCCACCGCATGAGCGACGCAAGCCTTACCCCGCGCAGCATCCCCGACCGCCTGCACGGCCCCGCCGCCCGCCTGCTTGGTTCGTGGGAGCTGCTTTTGCTGGTGGTCGCGGTGGCGATCTTCATCGCCAACACCCTGGCATCGCCGTATTTCCTGAACGCCTGGAACCTCAGCGATGCGACCTTCAACTTCACCGAAAAGGCGATGATCGCCTTTGCGATGGCGCTGCTTATCATCTCGGGCGAAATCGACCTGAGCGTCGCGGCCATCATCGCGCTGGCATCGACCGCCATGGGCGCGGCGGCCTCGGTCGGGGTCGGCACACCGGGGCTGGTGGCCATCGGGCTGGCGACCGGCCTTGTCTGCGGCGCCTTCAACGGGGTGCTTGTGACCCGCATGGGCCTGCCGTCCATCGTCGTCACCATCGGCACCATGAGCCTGTTTCGCGGCATTTCCTTTATCGTGCTGGGCGATGGCGCCTACCGCGATTACCCATCCGATTTCGCCTATTTCGGACAGGGCTACGTCTACTGGGTCATTTCCTTTGAATTCGTGCTCTTCGCGCTTCTGGCGGTGGGGTATTACGTGCTTCTTCACCGCACCAACTTTGGCCGCACCGTCTATGCCATCGGCAACAACCCCGTGGCGGCGCGGTTTTCGGGTATCCGCGTCGACCGGGTAAAGTTCATTCTGTTCCTGCTGACCGGCCTCATGTCCGGGGTGGCGGCGATCTGCCTGACCTCTCGCCTTGGGTCGACCCGACCGTCCATCGGCACCGGATGGGAGCTGGAGGTCGTCACCATGGTGGTGCTGGGCGGCGTGTCGATCCTTGGCGGGGCGGGCAGTATCCCCGGCGTGGTCATCGCCGCCTTCGTCATGGGGCTGGTGACCTTTGGGCTGGGGCTGCTGAACGTGCCGGGCATCGTCATGTCGATCTTTATCGGGCTGATGCTGATCGGGGTGATCGCGCTGCCGCGTCTTTGGAAAAAGTGGAGGGCATGATGCACAAGCACGCCTTTGCCATGCAGCTTCACCCCGGGCAGGCCGACGAATACAAACGCCGCCACGATGACATCTGGCCCGAACTGGTGGCTCTTTTGAAGGATGCCGGGGTGTCGGATTATTCGATCCATCTTGACCCCGAAACCCATGTGCTTTTCGGCGTCCTGTGGCGCCGGGACGATCACGGCATGGACGCGCTGCCGGGAACCGAAATCATGCAGCGCTGGTGGGCACATATGGCCGACATCATGGAAACCCACCCGGACAACGCGCCGGTGGTCAGGGCCCTTCGGCCGATGTTTCACCTGCCATGAAGGTCGCCGTTCTCGACATCGGCAAGACCAACGCCAAGGTGGCGCTGGTCGACACCGCCACCATGTCCGAAATCGCCGTCGTCACGCGGCCCAACGGGGTCATCGCGGGGCCGCCCTATCCGCATTTCGACATCGACGGGATCTGGGCCTTTTTCCTGGACGCTCTGGGCCGGATGCAGGCCGAACACGGGATCGACGAGATCAGCGTCACTACCCACGGGGCCTGTTTCGTCCTGCTGGACGACGCCGGCGGGCTGGCCTGTCCGGTGCTTGATTATGAACACGCCGGGCCGGACGCGCTGGCACAGGCCTATGACGCGCTGCGCCCCGCCTTCAAGGACACCGGCGCGCCCCGGCTGCCCATGGGCCTGAACGCCGGCGCGCAGCTGCATTGGCTGGTGGAAACCCAGCCCGGGCTGCGCGAGCGCACGGCGCAGGTGGCAAGCTATCCGCAATACTGGTCCGGTCGCCTGACCGGCACCTTCGCCACCGAGCCGACCTCGCTGGGCTGTCACACGGACCTTTGGCTGCCGCAAGAGGGGCGGTTTTCCGACCTGCCGGGGCGGCTTGGCGTGACCATGGCGCCGCTTTCGGGGGCAGGCGACACCGCCGGGGCGATCCTGCCCGCGCTTGCCGCCGCCACGGGCCTGCCCACGGGAACCCCCGTGCGATCGGGCATCCACGACAGCAACGCATCGCTTCTGCCCTACCTGCACCGGATGGATGGCGCCTTTTCCGTCGTGTCCACCGGAACATGGGTGATCTGCATGAGCATGGGCGGCGCCAAGGTCGCGCTGGACCCGGCGCGCGACACGTTGATGAACGTCAACGCGCGGGGCAAGCCCGTGCCGTCGGCCCGCTTCATGGGAGGGCGCGAATACGAACGCATGACACCCGAAACGTCGGCACCCGATCGGGGCGACATTGACCGGGTCCTTGCCGCGCAGCGCGCCCTTTACCCGGCGGTCGAACCCGGTTCGGGGCCCTTCGCCGGCCGCGAGGGCGGGTGGAGCGATGATGCGATGACCCGGGGCGAAAAGGGGGCGGCGCTGTCGCTGTACCTTGCCCTGATGACCGCGACCTGCCTTGATCTGATCGGCGCGCGCGGGCCGATCATCGTCGAAGGACCGTTCGCCCGGAACGCGCTATACCTTGATATGCTGACGGCACAGACCGGCCGAAATGTTCTGGTGTCGAACACGGCCACCGGCACCAGCATCGGCGCCGCCATGCTGTGCGCGCCCGCCGCCGGCGCCGAAATTTCGCTGACCGAAAGGCAGACGCCCGAGCACGCCGAACGCCTGTCGATCTACGGCAGGCGCTGGACCCAATCGGTGGAAAAGCGCCACGCGCAACTGACCTGAGCGACGGGCAATGCCGTGACGCAAGAACACCCGCCCTGGCGGGCCTGCATGATCCGTGCGCGCCGGATCTCAGACGATACGACCCGCCGGCGCAGCGCTTGACTGCGTAAGGTCAGACGACGCGACAAGCCGCAGCGAGGCGTCATAAGCCGGGGTCTTGCCCGCCACTTTCGGCCTTTCCTTGATCTTGCGCCCAAGCTCGGCCAGTTCAAGCAAGGCCGGGGTCAGCACGTTTGCGGACCACTCGGCACTGTTGGGGTAATAGGGCGAGCGGTATTCACGGGCCAGTTCCTCGAACGTCCAGCCATTCGGCCCGCCGCGGTGCTTCTTGACAGCGTCATGCACGCGGGGAAGCATTTCTTGCAGCTGCGGCAAAAGGCAGGTCGCGCGGCGCCAGCGGTTCTCATCGAAATCGAATTCGTTGACCAGCTTGTGCCCGGCCCTTTCGCCGTAGCCCCGCAGCAGGCTGATATCCTTTTCTTTCATGGTGATGTTGCTGCCGCCCTGATGGGGTTCAAGGCGCACCGTGACCACGCGTTCATACATGCCCGGCACCTCGCTTTGCAGCTTGTCCTGCCAGTCCTTCGCGGTGTTGAAGATGGCAAGCAGAAACGGCACAAGGCCGGACACGCCTTGAACCGGCAAGTTCAACCGGTTGCGTATGCCCTGGATGAATTCCACCCGATCGGTGTCTTCGCTGTGCCGGTTCTTGTCGAACTGGCCCAGCGAGATCGCGAAGGTGGGCCGCCTGGGCAGCCACGCATCGAAGAAATGCACCGGCAGGTTCGATGAAATTCCGCCATCAGAGAAAAGACATCTTACCCAGGATGGCGCGCCCTTGCCCGCCTCGTCCCAGCGATAAAGCGGGACCGCCTGCAGCAACAGGGGAAAGCTGAGCGACATCCGCGCGCTCAGCACGACCGGAAATGCATCCCCCACCGGGACCGGATACAACGCCTTGCCGCCCGGGCCGACCTTCTTGGACACACGGCCATGGTCAACCATGTAGTCCACGATACGCTTGGGGATCAGCTTCATCATTTCCTCGGGGTTGAAATAATACAGGTCCGGGAATTTGAAGGGCAGGGAATAGGGCCTTTGCGACGTCAGATCCGTTGTCATGGCGGCAAGATCAATTCCGGGGACCTCGTCGGTGTCCCTAGTCTGCCCGTCGCGCCCATGGCGAAGATCCTCCAATCTGAGGGGCGTATCGGGCGGCCCGTCTTTCCAGATGCCGGCGATCATATCGATCCGATCCGCCAGCCAGTCACTGATGCCCGGGGTCTTTCCATCGCCCTGACCGGGCTGGGTTGTGCCCGGAATCACGCCGAAATCATTCGCCTTCAGATGCCCCGTGATCCGCGAGATGATGATCGTCGCCAATTGCACGACCGCCCAGATCACCCCCACGCCAATGCCGAAAATGGTCCAGGGCAGCGCGATCCCGACGATCCCGGCGACCACGCTGCCGCCCGAAATGAGCGCGCCGTTTCGCAGCGGTTTCTTCCAATAGAGCTTCAGCTTGGGCAGGACCGCCTTGGCGATCTGGAACAGCGTTGGCTTGTCGTCTTCCTGCTGTTTCAGCTGCAGGGTGATGAACGCGTCGTAAAGCGGTGCAAGCTCTTTCGACGGTTGCAGAAAACGGGTCAAATCGGCGCCAAGTTCGTCGGACAGGGCCGCAACTTCGGCAAAGCCGCTGGTGTCGTCGCGGTTGGGCGAGGTCTGGCGCCGATACTCGGCCGCCACCGCGATAGCCGCCGCCATGGCCCCCGCAGAGGACCCCCCGACAGAGCGTAGCCGATAGGCATCGCCGATCAGTTTGATGGCAGGCGGGTACACGACCCCGGATGTCGTGCCGCCTTTCATGACGAGGTCACATTCACGCAAAACCATTACTCCAAAAAACATACATCAATGGCGGTTATCGTCCGGGCGAATTGACGTTAAGTCAACCTGCAATCGCCGGTTGTCTATAGGCGCGCCGTTTCGAAACGCGGCCTTGGGCTTTTCTTTCGGGGAATTGCTTCGTACGATTCAGAATGTTGAAATTGCTTCTGAAAGCCCTGCGCAAGCCGGCCCCCCGGCGCAAATCCAAGCCAATTGAAATGACGCTGGCCTATAAGGCCGGTAAAAGCTTTGCCACCCCTCGGCCAAAGCCGGAAATCCCAAAGCCCGCCGCGCCGGTTGCGGGCGAGGCATTTGACGCTTCGACCGCTCACACGGTCAAGGCGCCGCGTGTGCTGGAAGGGCCGGCTTACGTGACCGATGGCGATACGATCACGATCGAAAAGACCCAAGTGCGGCTTTACGGAATAGACGCGCCGGAACTGCATCACCCCTACGGCAAGAAAGCCAAATGGGCGATGGTGCGGCTTTGCAAGGGCCACCGGATACGCGCCGAAATCACGGATGAAGACGACTACGGGCGGACCGTGGCAAAGTGCTTGCTTCCCGATGGGCGTGACCTGTCCGAAGAGCTGGTGAAGCAGGGGCTTGCCCTTGACTGGCCGAAGTTTTCAGGCGGCAAATACAGCCATTTCGAAGTGCCCGGCGTTCGCAAGAAGCTTTGGCTGGCCGATGCGCGCCAAAAGGGCAAGCTGCATATCTGGAAGAAATTCGACGAGCAAAACGGGGGCAGCTAGCCACACCGTGCAGCGAAAGGCGCCCGATACCACCGGGCGCCCGCGCAGCATCATGCCAGCCGTTTTTGCCGCCCCATGACGTGGATCGCGATTTCGACCGCTGCAAGTATCAGCATCGACAGGCCGACCAGCGGAAAGAACACGCCCGCCGCGATGGCCATCGCCAGCAGGGTTCGGGGGATGCGCCAGTCGCCGGGCACCGCCGGCACGCCAATCGCCCCCGAGGGGCGGCGCTTCCACCACATGGCGGCGCCGGACACGCAAAGCCCGACCATGGCAAGGCAGGCAAGCAGCAGGGCGATCTGGTTCACCGCCCCCCATTCCTGCCCCATGTGGACCGATATGCCCCATTCGGCCCAACGCCCCAGCGCGCCAAGATCCGCCAGCCCCGCGTCGTAAAGCACCGCGCCGCTGTACTGGTCCAGGTGGATCACCCGTTCGCCCGAGATGTCGTCGGGATAGACCGAGGCGGTGAAAACGCCCTTGGGGCCGCGCGGCATGGAAATGGCGTAGCCCGGCGCGATGCCCAGGCTTTCTACCGTCGCGACAACGTCATCAAGGGTGCGCGGCGCGCCCACTGCCGCGCCGGAAAGCGGCAGCGGCTGCCGTTCGATGATCCAGGGCGCGCGGTCGGTGGCTTCGGAAAGCGGCTGCGTCGATGCCGGCAGGTCGGACCAGTAGCCCTTGGGCATGCCAAGATCGAGAGCGTTGGCGTAGTCGTAGAACTTGCCGCCCCAGACCGCCGACCAGGGCAGGCCGGTCAGCGCAAGAAAGACAATGAACGCCCCGGTATAAACCCCCGTGACCGCGTGCAGATCGCGCCACCAGGGGCGGCCTTGGCGGGCCTTGATCGTTGTGGTGCCCAGCCCCCTGCCGCGCGGCCACCACAGGTAGATCCCGCTGGCGACCAGCAGCACCATCCAGCCCGCCGCCAGCTCGATCAGCCGGTTGCCCAGCCAGCCGACATATTCAAGCGAATGCAGCTTGCGCACCACGTACATGGCGGGGCTGCCGGCGGCGCCGCCATCCCACAGCGTGCCCAGAACGTCGCCGGTATAGGGGTTCACATAGACCGTGTTCCGCAGCCCGTCGCTGCCAAGGGTGTCAACCTGGGCGCTGCGGGTGGTGGCGGCGGGCGGGGTATAGCCGCTCAGTTCGCCGGGATGGGCGGCAAGGGCGGCGCCCACAAGCGCCGACGGGGCAAGCTGCGATGTGGCGGGTTCGACGCGGCGCAGCTTGGAATAGGCGGCATCGTTGATCTCGTCCTTGAAAAGATAGATGCCGCCCGTGATGGCGAGGATCAGCACGAAGGGCAGGACCATCAGCCCGGCGATGAAATGCCAGCGCCACACGGCACGGTAAAGCGCTGCGGAAGCCGCGCGCGGGGAAGTTTCTGTCATGTTGAATATCCGATTGCCCCGGCCTTATGCCGAAGGCGTGGAAAAGAGCGCCCGGGCGGTAGGTCCGCCGGGAGGTTGGGTCAGGAAAACCGGCGCAGGGCCGTCAGGCCCGGACCGGCGGCGCTCTTGGGGAATGACAGAGGTTGCGGGCCTGTGCGGCGCGTTGCAGATCGTCGCGGCGGTGCCAGGCATCATGCGGCTGAAGCAGGAAATGCCGGCCGGCATGGGTGCTTGCGGGCGCGTCGGGCAGGGCGTGGCAAAGCGGGCAGTGATGGTCGTGGCCTGCCGTGCCGCCGCACAGATCCTCGGCCATGCTGCCGTAGACCAGCGCGTGGGCCTTGATCCCGATGGCGGCCGGATCGGGCGCCATGCGCGCGGCAGAGATCACGCCTGACAGTGCCAGCAGCACGCCAAGGGACAGGATCAGAGCAAAGGCCGTTCGGTGCGCCATCGCGCCCTTCTGGCACGCGCCGCAGGAAAGCGGAAGATCGCAATTGCGGCCCACGGGCGCGGGATGGGCCTAGCCGTCTTCGGCCACCGCATCGCCCCAGGGCGTCATGATTTCGGTGGCGCCGCAGTTGCGCCCATTGCGCCGCATGACCCCCGCCGGCACCGCGAAGGCATAGGGGTGCACGGTGCGCTTGGCGCGCTTGACCTCGCCGCAGGTGGCAAGGGCGGCTTCGACATCGGCGGGCAGATCCTCGTCCATCACGATGCTTCCCGACCCCGAGGCATCGATGCGCGGGGTGTGGATCGCGGTTTCCAGATCCATGCCGAAATCGACCATGAAGCTGGTAAGATTGGCCACCGCCGGCAGGATCTTGCGCCCGCCCGATGCTCCGATGGCGAACATCCTGTCGCCGGCCTGCCCGACGGTCGGGCAGATGTTCATCAGGCAGCGCTTGCCCGGCGCCAGCGAATTGGGTTTGCCCGGTTCGGGATCGAACCACATGATGCCGTTGTTCAGCAACATGCCCGTCTGCGGCGACACCACGTGGCTGCCGAACATCGACAACAGCGTCTGCGTCACGTTCACCATGTTGCCTTGCCGGTCCACCACGCTGAAGGTGGTGGTGCAGGCGGGGGCCTGCGGGCTTTCGCCGGTGTCGCCGGAATGCGCAAGCCGGTCGCGATAGGCCGCCCCCAGCGCATCGGCCATGCAGGCGTAGCTGTCCGGCGATGGCGCGGCGCCGGGGGTGAACCCGGCTTCCATCGCGGCAAGGGTCTGCACCAGTTCCGCCCCCGCCGACAGCCCCGAGGGCGCGTGGATGATCGCATCGCGGTAGCGGATGCTGCGCGGTTGCGCCACGCTGGCGCGATAGGCGGCAAGATCGTCCAGCGACAGGCTGCCGCCCTTGGCCTGCACGTCCTCGACCAGCCTCCGGGCGATCTCGCCCTCATAGACATCGCGCGCGCCATGTTCGGCGATCCGGCGCAGGGTGCGGGCGTGGGTGCTTTGGTCAAGCCGCGCCTCGGACAGCGCGGTCCAGCCGGCAATATTGGGCCATTGCCCATCGATCAGGAACAGCGCGGCGGCATCGGGATCGCGCGCCAGCTGCCGCGTCGCCGAGGCGATCATCAACGAGCCGTACCAGTCCAGCAGCATGCCGTCTTCGGCCAGGGTGATGGCGGGGGCAAGCAGTTCGGCCCAGGGGCGGCGGCCATAGCGGCGATGCGCAAGGTCCATCCCCGCCACGGTGCCCGGAACGGCAACGGCGGTGGCGCCATAGACGTTGCGATCACCGCGCACCCGGGTCCAGGGGAACAGATCGCCCGCCCTTTGGCCATGTTCCAGAGGGTAATCCGCAAGGGTCAGCCCGGCGGGGGCGCGCATGCCGAATTCGATGGTTTCGGCGCGCTGTTCCCCCGCGCGCCACAGGGTCATCATGCCCCCGCCCATCGGGCCGGACATCCACGGTTCGACCACGCCCACCGCGAAGGACGTGGCAACCGCCGCGTCGATGGCATCGCCGCCCGCGGCCAGCACCCTGGCCCCGGCTTCGGCGGCGCCGCGGTGCTGGGATGCGACCACGCCGCCTTCGGTCCAGCGCACGGTCTTGCGGATCTGCTGGGTCGTGGAAAAATTGCTCATGTGGTGCCTTTCTTCAAATCCTTGCGGTGCCGGATGGCCCCGATCATCAGCGCGGCCCCCGCAAGGGCCGGGGCAAGCGCGCAGAGCAGCAGCCCAGTGGCATAGCCCTTGGTGGCGGCGAACACCGCCTGGATCAACACCGGGCACAGCACGTAGCCTCCGAACAGCACGAAGGTGCCGGCCGACGTGATCTCGGCGACGCGGCCATCGGGGGCGGCCTCGGCCAGCCCGGTCAGGAACACGCCGTTCCACGAAATCACCGTCAGCCCCGCAAGCAGGGACAGCACGGCGACCCATGCGGCGGGGCTGTCGGGCCCGATGCTGGCCAGCAGCGCCATCACCCCGCCCGACGCAAGGCAAAGCCCGCTTAGCGCCGCAAGCGGATCGCCAAGCCGGTCCGACACCCAGCCCATGGCGATGCGCCCGGCGACGCCCGCGCCCTGAAGCAGCGCAAAGCTGGCCCCGGCGGCGGCCAGCGACCAGCCCGCATGATCCTGAAGGTAGACCACGTAGAACGCCATCAGCACGCCCTGGGCGAGTCCCAGACAGAACCCCGCCAGCGTCAGCAACCGCAGGCTGCGTTTGCGAACCAGCAGCCCGATCAGCCGCAACGGGGCCAGCATCTGCCCGCGCGGCGACAGGCGCAGGCCGGTTGGCGCATCGTCCAGCGATCCGCGCCACAGCCCCAGCGCCCATGCCGAAAACAGCGCCAGTCCCGCCGCCGCCGTCATCGCGGCCGGGGCGCCGCCGAAATGCAGCGCGACGAAGGGCAGCAACAATCCCGCCGCCAGCCCGCCCAGCGGAACCCCCGCCTGTTTCACCGAAAAGATCGTGGCGCGCCGCGACCGGGGCACCACCCGCATCAGCAGATCGGCGCTGGCCGGGGTGGCGGTGCCGTAGCCAAGCCCGATGATGAAGCTGGCCAGCAACAGCGCCTCCCACCGGCCCAGAAGGCACAGCAGCAGCGCCGCGGCGCTGACGGCGCAGCCCAGTTGCAACTGGCGCAGCGACGGGGTGCCCGCCAGCAGCGCCGGCCCCCACAAAAAGAACAGCATCGAGCCGAACGCCGCCGCCGATGACAGCTGCCCCACCGCCTGCGGAGACACCCCGGCGGCCTGCGTCAACGGCATGGCCAGCAGTGGCAGAACCCGCACCATCAGCGCCAGCACCGCCTGCACCAGCGTCACCGTCGCGACCACCGGCACCCAGCCCCGGGGCGGCGTCAGATCACCCACTGCAAACCGTCGATCTTGATGTCTTCGCCGGTGACGAAACAGGGCTCGCTTAGCGCCAGAAAGACCACCACCTGCGCCACGTCCGCCGGGGTGCCGGTGCGCTTCAGGGAAATGCCCGCTTCCAGTTCGGCCTTGCGGGCGCGGATCAGATCGTTGGATCGTTCGGTTTCGATGATGCCGGGGCAGACCGCGTTGACCAGCACATGCGGGGCCATTTCCTTGGCCAGCGCGCGGGTCATGCCCAGCAGCCCCGCCTTGGCGGTGGTATAGGCGAATTTCGACACCGCCGAGGTGACGCCGCCGGTATAGGCGTTGAGCGACGACATCATGACGATGCGCCCCGCCTGCGCGCGCATCATCCCCGGCGCCACCGCGCGGGTCCAGTTGAAGCTGCCCTTGAGGTTGATGGCGATGGTACGATCGAAACTGTCCTCGGTGATCTCGCAGATGCCGTCGGTGTTCGACTTGCCGGCGTTGTTCACAAGGATGTCGACGGGGCCGGTTTCGGATTCCACCTGTGCGACGATGGTTTGCGCGCGTTGGAAATCGGCGACATCGGCGACATGGGTGCGGCAGCTTTGGCCCATGGCTTCGATTTCGGCGCGGGTGGCGGCAAGGTCTTCGGCGATCAGGTCGACCAGCACGATGTCGCAGCCCTGCCGGGCCAGTTCATGCGCGCAGCCACGGCCGATGCCGCGCCCGCCGCCGGTTATGATTGCTGTCTTGGTCATGCGGGTGTCCTTTGGCGGGTCGGTTTCACGGGGGGAAACACCTCGCCCGCGAAATGGCAGGCGACGCTTTGCGCGCCGACCTGCCGGTCCTGCGGGTCCTGGTCGCGGCAGATCGGTTGCACATGGGGGCAGCGGCCCTGAAACCGGCAGCCGGGGGGCAGGTTCGACGCATCCGCCGGCTCGCCTTCCAGCCAGAAATTCTCGGTCACGCGGGGGCCGTTGACCTTGGGGATCGCGGCCAGCAGCGACTGGGTATAGGGGTGTTTGGGGCTGTTCATCAGCTCGTCCACCGGGCCGATTTCGACGATGCGGCCAAGGTACATCACCGCGACCCGGTGGCACATCAGCCGCACCACCGACAGATCGTGCGAGATGAAGATATAGGTCAGATCGAAACTGTCGCGCAGCTCGCGGAACAGGCGCAGCACGGTGGCCTGCACCGACACGTCCAGCCCCGCCGTCGGTTCATCCAGGATCACCACCTCGGGGCTGAGCATGAGGATACGCGCCAGCCCCACCCGGCGCTGCTGCCCGCCCGACAGTTCATGCGGAAACAGATCCACATGCCCGGCGGGCAGCCCGACCGAGGTCAGGATCTCGGCCACCTTCTGCATCCGCTCGCGGCGGGGCAGTTTGGTGTGGATGATGAGCGGCTCTTCAAGCGATTTGCCGATCTTCCAGCGCGGATCAAGCGAGGCGCCGGGGTCCTGATAGGCGTATTGCAACCGGCGGCGCAGGGCGCGGGCCTCGCGCGGGGTGCGCCCGGCGATTTCCGTGCCCTCGAAGGTGATCGACCCGGATGTGGGCGGCTGGATGCCCATCAGGGTCTTGCCAAGGGTGGATTTGCCGCAGCCGGATTCCCCGACAAGGCCAAGGATTTCACCCTGTTGCAGGGTAAAGCTGACCCCGTCCAACGCCTTGATCTCGCCCAATTTTCGGGCAAAGGGGCCACGGATGGGAAAGCGGACCGTCAGGTCGGTCACGGCCAGAAGCGAAGCGTCGGTCATGCGCGGACCTCTTCAAATGGGGCGGTGTCGAACAGTGGATGGGCGCAGCGCACCACATGGGCCGGCCCGGCGAACCTGGCGGGGGGGCGGGTGCGGCAGGCCTCGGTGGCGCGGGGGCAGCGGGTCTGGAACCGGCAGCCGGGGGGCGGGGCGTAAAAGCTGGGCAATTCGCCGGGAATGCCGGTCATGCCGCCGCCGCCTTCGGGCAAGGATTCCAGCAGCTTGGCGGTATAGGGATGGGTGGGGCGGTTGAAGAATTCCGCCACTGGCGCCGCCTCGACATCCTGACCGGCATACATGACTGTAATGCGGTCGCAGATTTCGTAAGCGGACCCAAGGTCATGGGTGGTCAGCATCACCGCCACGCCCCGGTCGGTGGCAAGGTTGCGCAACAGCCCAAGGATCTGCGCCTGAATGGTCACATCCAGCGCAGTGGTCGGCTCGTCCGCGATGATAAGGTCGGGGTCGGGCAGCAGCGCCATGGCGATCATCAGCCGCTGGCGCTGTCCGCCAGACACCTCGTGCGGGTATTTCTTGAGCAGCTGCTCGGGGCGGGGCAGCTGCACAAGATCCAGCATTTCTATGACCTTGGCGCGGTCGGCCTTGCGCCGCGCGCGCGGGTAGCGCGACAGCAGCGCCGGGCCGCGCGACGGCCCTGCATCGCGGCGCGGCGATTTCCATTTCATCAGCTCTTCGATCTGCTGGCCGATGGTGAACACCGGGTTGAGCGAGGTGAACGGATCCTGCGGGATGAATGTCACCCGCCGGCCCCGCGCCGCCTGCTGCTGCGCGCCGTGATCGGGGGACAGCATATCCAGCCCGTCAAAGCGGATCTGCCCGCCGCGCACCTCAAGCGCGTGGCGCGGCAGCACCCCAAGGATGGCGCTGGCCAGCGTGGTCTTGCCACAGCCGGATTCCCCCACCAGCCCCATGATTTCGCCGCGGTTCATGGTCATGTTGGCCCCGTCGAGGATATGGGCAAAGCCGCCATCCCCGCGAAATCCGAGGGACAGCCCCTCGACCGTCAGAAGCGGATCGGTCATCGGCGTCCCTTTCTAAGTTTCGGGTCAAGGATGTCGCGCAGCCCGTCGCCCAGCAAGTTGAAGCCCATGACCACCAGAAAGATCGCAAGGCCGGGGGCGGCGGCGTACCACCATGCTTCGGGCAGGTATTCGCGCGCCTCGGAAATGGTGCGGCCCCATTCGGGCGTGGGCGGCGGCGCGCCAAGGCCAAGGAACCCCAGCGCGGCGGCGGTCAGGATCGTGGCGCCCATGCCGATGGATGTGCGCACGATGATGGCCGATGCGGTGTTGGGCAGGATATGCAGCACCATCACCCGCCAGTCGGATGCGCCAAGCGCCAGCGCCGCTTCGATGAAGGTCTGCGATTTCAGCGCCCGGGTTTCGGCATAGACCAGCCGCGCCCAGAACGGCCAATAGGTCAGCGACAGCGCGAGGATGACGTTTTCCACCGACGGGCCCAGGGTTTGCGCGATGGCGATGGCCAGCACGATCTGCGGCACCGCCAGGAACACATCCGAGGTGCGCATCAAGAAGCCGCCCGGAAAGCCGCCGTAATAGCCGGCGATCAGCCCGATGGGCACGCCAATGGCGACCGACACCCCCACCGCGATCAGCGCGATGGTGATGGTGATCCGCGCCCCGAACAGGATGCGCGAGAACACGTCCGATCCCATCCGGTCGGTGCCGAACAGATGCGTGCCCGACGGCGGTTGCAACCGCTCGCTCAGGTGAAAGGCGGTGACGTCCTCGGGGTAGGGCGCAATCCACGGCGCAAGGATCGCCACAAGGATCAGGCCCGCGATGATGGCCGCGCCGATGCTGGCGGCCCGGTCCGCCAGAAGCCGTTTCAGGGGGCTCATTTCAGCGTCCTCGGGTCGATGAAGGTGTGCAGGATGTCGACGAGCAGGTTCACGGCAATGAACACCACGCCGACGATGATGGAAAAGCCAAGGATCGCCTTGGTGTCCGATTGCAGGATCGATTGCACCGCATAGGTGCCAAGGCCGGGCCAGTCGAACACCGCCTCGACCACCACGGCCCCGGCGAACAGCGTGCCGAAGATCAGGCCGATCTGCGTGACGGTGGAAATCAGCGCGTTGCGCAGCACGTATTTCCAGATGATCAGCGCGGGCGGAAAGCCCATGGCGCGCTCGTACAGCACGAAATTGGAATTGATGACTTCCAGCACGCCGGCGCGTGTAAAGCGCACCAGCGTGGCGGCGGCGGGCAGGGCCAGCGTGATCGCGGGCAGCAACATGTGGTGCAGCACGTCCCAAAGCGACGCCCAGTCACCGGACAGGATGGAATCGATCACGTAAAAGCCGGTGATCTCGTCCGGGCCCCAGCCGGCGACGCGCCCGTTCAGCGGCGTCCAGCCCAGCCGGGTGGAAAAGAACATCTGCAATTCCATCGCCAGCCAGAAACTGGCCACCGCCAGCCCCGACACCGACAGCACCCGCACCACCTGATCGATCAGCGAATTGCGTTTCACCGCCGAAATCACCCCCAGCGGCAGCCCCAGCCCGATGGCGATGATCATCGCGGCGGTGGTCAGTTCCAGCGTGGCGGGCAGGCGGTGCAGCAGGTCTTCGGAAATGGCGCGCTGGGTGTACAGGCTTTTGCCCAGATCGCCGGTGGCCAGGTCGGCCACATAGCGCCCGAACTGCACGAAGATCGGCTGGTCCAGCCCCATTTCGGCGCGCAGCGCCTGCACCTGCGCTTCGGTGGCGTTTTCCCCGGCCACGATCCGCGCCGGATCGGTGGGGATCACGTTCGAGATGAAGAACACCACGAACACGAGTCCGAAAAGCGTGGGGATGAACCAGACGAGGCGGGACAGGATGATTTCCAGTCTGCGCATGGGGATGCTCCGTTCGGGCCGGGAAGGTCTTGGGATATCGGGAAAGGGGCGCCACTGTCAGCGGCGGCGCCCCGGATGACGATGGGATCAGTCGTCGAGATACGCCCAACGCATGTCCTGCCCGTTGCCCACCGGGCAGAAGCGCACGTTCTTGACGTTGGATGCGTAGGGCCCGAACCACTTGGTGTTGTAGATCCAGATACCGGCGGCATCGTCATAGATCTGCGTGGTGGCATCGGCGTAAAGCTGTTCGCGTTCGCCCTGATCGGTGCTGACCAGCGCCTTTTCCAGCTTCTCGTCGACGCTGTCGTTGTGGTAGTCGGACACGTTGCGCGTGGGCGCATAGCGCGAGGCGTAAAGTTCGCCCACCCAGTTGTTGGGATCGACGTAATAGGTCGATTTCCAGTAGGGCACCATGTCGGGCATGGTCTCGGGGTTCTGCATGTTCGACGAGATCACCGGCCAGGGCGAGCTTTCGATTTCGACCTCGATGCCAAGCTGCGACAGCCCGTTCTGCATCAGCGCCGCCGCCTGTTCGGTTTCCGAGAAACCGGCAAGGGTGCCGATCTGGATCGGGCGGATGTCATCGCCGTGTTCGGCCTTGTAGGCATCAAGATATTCCTGTGCCTTTTCGATGTCGTAATCATAGCCGGGCACATCCGGCGCGCCCCACAGGTTGCCGGGCAGGATGGTGGGGTTGCGGGCAACGGTGCCCTGCATGATTTCGTTGATGTAGCCGTCGTAATCAAACGCATGCACCATCGCCATGCGGAAGTTCCTGTCATCCAGCGGCGCGCGACCGTTGTGCATGGCGATGTGGAACACGCGCATGGATTCCTCTTCAAGGATCTGCACGTCGTCGTCTTCGCGCAGGCGCGCCACCTGATCGGGGGCAAGATAGCCATCCAGCCCCTGGTAATCGCCGCGCATCAGGCCCTGGATGCGGGTGTTGGTTTCCAGCACGGTGCGAAATTCGATCTCGTCGAAATACTTGTCGCCCCAGCCGGCAAAGTGATCGGCAAAGCGTTCACCGATGAAGCCGCGCGCCGGGTCATAGCGTTGCAGCATGTACGACCCCGACCCGGCGACATTGTCGATCATCCAGGCCTGGCCCATGTCGCCGTCGACCTCGTTTTCCTGCACCAGCGAGGAATTGACGACAAGGATATCGGGCACCAGCGCGGCAAAGATCGCCGACGGCTCCTTGAGCGTGAAGGCGACGCTGTAGGTGTCGACCGCCTTTGTCATGCCCGGATCGATCATCGGCAGAAACAGCGAACCCGCCCCGCGTTTCAGTTCCAGCAGCCGTTCGAACGAATAGACCACGTCTTGCGCGGTCATGTTGGTGCCGTCGTGAAAGCTGACGTCGTCGCGCAGGTTGAAGGTCCAGGTCAGGCCGTCGTCTGATACGGTGTGATCGGTGGCCAGCCACGGCACCAGCTGCGGCGGGTTGTCGACCCAGCGATACAGCCCGTCGTAGAAATTCAGCCGCGAGGCCACGCGCGCCACGTCGCGCACGGTGTGCGGATCAAGCGTGTCATAGGCCGAATTGTTGGCGTGGACATAACGGTCCTGCGCCTGCGCAAGGGCGGGGGTCATCACTGCAAGCGCAGAGCACAGCAGCGGAACAAGATGTTTCATGGCGTCTCTCTGTTGTTGTGGGATGGATTTTTGCCTTGGTCTTTTCGACTTGGCCGCACCGATGGAACGGAACGGCAGGGGCCCGCGCGGGGCCGGGACGGGGGGTCAGCCGTTGGCCTTGGCCCAGTCGACGATTTGGGCATGGGTGGCGAACCAGACGTCGCCCCTTGCCTTTGCCAGCTTGATCAGCTCTTCGAAGATCCACGTGCGCGAGCGATAGCCGGTGATGTGCGGATGCATGGTCAGCTGAAAGATCCCGCCTTCGGCGTGGGCCAGTTCGAATTCGCGGCGGAAGATGTCGAACACCGCTTCGGGCGGCGTATAGGGGCGCAGCGCGGAAAAGCGGTTCATGTTGAAGTAGACCGCATCGTCGCGGATCCATTCCACCGGCAGTTCGACGACCCCGGTGTCGGCCCCGTCCAGCAGCAGGCGGTAGCAATCCACATCCGCCATCAGCGAGCTGTCATAGGCCAGCCCCATGTCGCGGGTGATTTCCAGCGTCGCCTGCGAAAAATCCCACGACGGCGTGCGGATGCCCACCGGGCGCGCGCCGCTGATCCGTTCCAGCGTGTCGGCGGCGCGCATCTGCAGATCGCGTTCGACCGGTTCGGGCAGCACCGAATTGCGTTCGTGAATCCAGCCGTGAATGCCGACCTCGTGGCCTTCGGCAACGAACATGCGGGTTTCGTCGGGGTACAATTGCGCGACCACGGCGGGGACGTAAAAGCTGGCCTTGATGTCGTGGCGGCGGATGATGTCCATGATGCGCGGAATGCCTTGGCGGTTGCCGTATTGGCCCCGGCTCATGGCGCCGATGGATGTGCCGCCGTCGCGCAATTCGTTGGTTTCGTGATCCACGTCGAACGACATGGCGACGGCGCAGCGCGCCCCGCCGGGCCATGAGTTGGGTTTCAGGCTGTCGCCGGCGCGCACCCGGTCGACCTTGCCGCGCCAGACCTCTTCGGGCCATTCCCAGGGGTTTTCGGATATGGTCATGATCTGGGCTCCTCAGGGGAAGGGGTGGCCGGAAACGGGCAGCACCTGCCCGGTGATGAACCCCGCCCGGTCGGAGGCCAGAAAGGCGCAGGCGGCGGCGATGTCGGCAGGTTCGCCCAGGCGGCGCATGGCGATGTTTTCGACCATGCGTTTCTGCCCCTCGGGGCCGTAGCTGTCCCATTGTTTTTCGTAATCGGGCGAGCTGCGCAGGAACCCCGGCGCGACCGAATTCACCGTGATCCCGAACGGCCCCAGTTCCAGCGCCATCTGCCGGGTCAGGCCGACCAGCCCGTGCTTGGCCGAGCAATAGGCCTGAATCCCGGTGAGGCTGGGCTTCAGCCCCGCGCCGGATGATATGGTGACGATGCGCCCCGATCCGCGCGCCTTCATCGCCGGGATCACCGCGCGCATCAGGTTGAGCGTCGACATGACATTGCCGTCATAGATCGACATCCATTCGGCGTCGGTCACATCTTCCAGCGGCGTCTTGCTGGCGCCGCGCACGCCGCCGGCGGCGTTGACCAGCACATCGGGGGCCAGCGCGCCGAACCGGTCCCTGACCGCGGCCTGATCGGACAGGTCGATGACTTCGGTTTCGATGCCGGGGGCGGCAAGGGCCGACAGTTCACCGCCAAGGATGTCGGCGGCGATCACCCGCGCGCCTGCGCCTGCGAATTCGGCGGCGATGGCGGCGCCGATGCCGCGCGCGGCCCCCGCCACAAGAACCGTCTGCCCGGTGAAATCAAAGCGGATCATTCGGCGGCCTCCGGCATCTGCATGGATCGGGCCAGCCCCGGCACGCGGGCCAGAACGGCGTCGACCGCCGCGCGCACGTCAGAGCCGTCGCCCTTGCGGGCGCTTTGGGAAAGCTCGGCGATCTGGTCGAACACCTCGCGCTTGACGAAATGGCGCCAATGCACCGGCATCGCCGCCAACGCCTGGGTCAGCGCGGCGTAATTGGCATCGGTCCAGATCGCCTCGTAGGCGCGGCGGCTGGCGTTGTAGCTGTAGGTTTCGGGGGCGGGGGCCACATGGGCATCGCGCAGCGCTTGCGTCGCGGCAGCGTCAAGCGCGCCGTCGCGGCTGACCACCACGCCGTACTGGGCGCGGGCCGCATCGGGCGTGACCGATCCGCGCAGCACGTCGCGCACCACCAGCGCCACGGGGCGGGCGAAGGGATCGCCATAGCCCGCGCCGCCGCCCGAGGTCAGGTTGAACACATCGCCCGGCCCCATGTTCACCACGTCGGTGTTGCCAAGGTCGATGCGCTCGCCCTTGGGGGTGTGGCGGGTGAACAGCGACGGCGCGCCGGGCTGCCCGCCCGCGCCGCCCCACGCGGCAAAGATCGTGCGGTCGCGGTTGCGCGCGGTGATGACGGTGTCGGGGGTGAACACCTCGACCTCCAGTTCCGTCGCCATGCCGCCGCGCGCCGTGCCCGGCCCGCCGCTGTCGGGCACCAGCCCGTAGCGGCGGAACTTGATGGGCACCTCGATTTCGTTGATTTCGACCGGGGTGTTTTTAAGGAACGACGAATTGGCCCCCGACCCGTCGGTGCCATCCCCCAGCGCCGAGCCGCCCGCGCCCCCCGTCACCGGGTCGATCGACGCCATCGACAGCTTGCCGGTCGCGGCATCGAACGTCTTGACGTTGACGATGCCGCCCCCGCCCGCAGCGCCCACCGGCAGGCGGTCCGGCGCCGCGCCGTGGAACGCCCCCATGATGACCCCCTGAAGCCGCCCGCAGGTCAGCGAGCGCATGCCCACGGCGGCGGGATAATCGGGGTTCAGCACCGTGCCTTCGGGCACGATGCAGGTGGCGGCGCGCAGGATGCCGCCGTTCAGCGGGATCGACGGGTCCAGCGTGTACAGACAGTAATTATAGCCGACCATCAGCAGGATATGGCGCGGGTTGCCCCCGGTGGGCATGTTCAGCGCCGATTTCAGCTGCGGGTCCGAGCCGGTGAAATCCATCACCACCCCGTCGCCGCGCACCTTCAGCGTCAGTTCCAGCCGCACCGGCACGCCGCCGGGGCCGTCTTCGTCCAGGTAATCGACAAAGCGGAAATCGCCGTCGGGCAGATCGCTGATGACGGCGCGGGCGCGGGCCTCGCCCATGTCCAGCAGGTCTTCGATGCCGTTCTTCACCGTGTCGACGCCGAACTTGCGGATCATCTCGTGCATCTTGGCTTCGCCGGTGTTCACGGCGGCGATCTGCGCATTCAGATCGCCCCGGTTCTGATCGGGCATGCGCACGTTCAGCATCATCGTGTCGATCAGCTGCTGGTTCAGCACGCCGCCGCTCAGCAGCTTGGTGGGGCGGAAACGGATGCCTTCCTGATGCACCTCGGTGTTGGCGCGCGACAGGGATGCGGGCACCGCGCCGCCCATGTCGGTGTTGTGGATATGCCCGACGGCAAAGGCGATGATCTCGCCCTCCCAGAAGATCGGCTTCCAGATGTGCATGTCGGGGGTGTGGCTGCACACGAAGCCCGAATAGGGATCGTTGGTGATGCAGATGTCGCCTTCTTCGTAGGTGTCGATCAGGTCCAGCGCGCCCTTGTAATCCAGCCCGATGAACCACGTGGCCCCCAGATCGCGCGGGCTGGCAAAGGTCATCCCCGAGGGCGCGACAAGGCCGGTGGTGAAATCCTCGGTTTCCTTGACGAATGTCGAATGCGCGGTGCGGAACAGCGTGAAGGCCATGCTTTCGGCCACGGCCTGCGCGTGGTTTTCCAGCACTTTGAGGGTGACGGGATCAATGCGCATGGGGCGGCTCCGCAAGGGTCAGGATCAGGTTGCCATGGCCGTCGACGTCTCCGGTGAACCCGGCGGGCACGATGGTGGTGGTGTCGTCCTGCGCGATGACACAGGGGCTGGCAAAGCGCGCGCCGGGTGTCAGATCGGCGCGGGCAAACAGCGGCACCTCGCGCCATGTGCCATCCAGGCAGGCGGTCATGGTCTTGTGCGCGGTCACGTCACGGGGCGCGGGCACGCTGCGGGGCAGGGTGGGTTTTGCCGAATGCCCGGTCACCACAAGGTTGATGGCGATGATCTGGATCGGCGAGGCATCATCCGCATGGCCGTAAAGGCGGCGGTGTTCGGCGTGAAACGCATGGGCCACCGGGGTCAGATCGCCCGCGGCAAGGGTCGCGGCGTCGATCGGCACCTCGATTTCAAAGCTTTGGCCGCGATAGCGCATCTCGCCCGAGGCATGAAAGGCCGGGGTGCCGTCGTACTGCTGATCCTCGCGCATCCAGCGGCGGGCCTTTTCGGTCAGCCGGGCGATGGTGTCGGCCATGCGCGGGGCGTTGGCCGGGACCAGATCGTAATAGGCGGTTTCGGTGAAATCATTGCGCACATCCGCCGTCAGCCCGCCAAGCGCCGACAGCACCCCGGGCGAGGGCGGCACGATCACCCGTTTCATCCCCAGATCGCGCGCAAGGAAACAGGCCATCATCGGGCCGCCCCCGCCAAAGGCCAGCAGGCTGAAATCGCCCACGTCGATGCCCCGCCGCGAACACAGCTTGGACACCTCGCGGAACATCCCCGACACGGCGATGCCGACGATGCCCTCGGCGGTCTGTTCCAACGTGTGGCCAAGGCTGTCGGCCAGCGGGCGGATCACCGCTTCGGCCTTGGCCCGGTCGACCGACACCATGCCATAGCCAAGCGCCGACAGGTCCAGCAGCCCCAGCGTGACAAAGGCGTCGGTGATGGTGGCCTGCGTGCCGCCGCGCCCATAGGCGGCGGGGCCGGGGGTGGACCCGGCGCTGTCGGG
>CAXICP010000007.1:0-24405 GCA_964022595.1 uncultured Salipiger sp. | reverse complement strand
CGAAGTCGTCTCATGGTCGTCATTGATCCGCCCTGCTGATGAGTGGCCATTGTCGGCCTGGTCGCCCGCCAGTGAACAGGTGCACGGGATTCCATTCGAGACCTTGCTTGATGCGCCTACGCCGCAGACCGTGACCTCAGAACTAAGAGCGCAGATGGCCGGTCGCTTGCTGGTTTCCGATGCTCCCGATTTCGATGGCAGGTGGCTTGAGCGACTGATGAACGCAACCGGTGCTCCTGTGCCTGGCCCGATACTCGATTTTGACCAAGTGAACTTTAGCCACTTCCGTGGCGCATCCCTCGATAGCTTGTATGAGCGCTTCGAGCGGTCAGCTGTGCCCCATCGGGCAGGCCCGGACAGTGCGAGGATGGCAAGGGCATGGCTGCGGGCCGTTCAGGTCGAGGGAGGCTGCTGAGCGAAGCGGGAAACGATAAAAGCACTCGGGAAATATGCCGCGATATTGATTCTGTCTCTTCGCATGGCGTTGTCACGGCTGGTTGCGTGCTGTCAGGCTCGGATGAGCCTGACGGAATAGACGCCGGGCGACGACCGGACTACTTCGACCTCGTCGCCGGCTTTGGCTCCGGTGCGCGCGAAGAAGGCCCGGGTGTTTGCTCGGTCGCGGAAAAACTTGTGGCGCGGGCAGATGTCGGTTCGGCTGGAAATTCCGTCACCCCAGATCACCGTCGCGACGTGGCCGCCCATACCGGGCGCCTTACTCGCATCAACGAGTTCGGGCGGGAACTTGTCCAAAAAGGCACGCAGGTAGAAGTGACTGTTTTTCAGGTTGCCTGCAGTGAGGATCGCCCGACCAAGCACTGACCCAGTCGGCAGATGCTCGGCGGGGGGGAGGGCCGTTGTCTCGACTTCCTCGACGAGCGCGCGCGGCACTTTGTGCCGCTCGCCCGTGCCGCGTTCTGCGTGCAGAACCACCTGAGCAGCAGCGCAGGCATCCTCGCCGGCATCGTGATGTTCAAAGGACAGGCCGAGGAACTGTTTCAGCGATGCCAGACCGTGCCCACCGTTCCCTTTGAGCTCAGGCCAAGCACGGCGGGCAACGCCAACGCTATCCAGCCAATGCCAATCTGGCTCGGAACGCCCCAGCCCTGCACAGGCAGCACGGACTGCGCTGCGGTCAAATCCGGAGTGCTGGTAGACCATACTGCCCGACAGCAGCGGCTCCAAGGCCTCCAGAACTTCGCTGATACGCGGAGCGTCCCCGACCATGCCGCCGTGGATCCCGTGCAGCCCGGTAAACGACCAATGGCGGGTCTGCGGGTCAACAAGCGTGACCCAGGTGACGATGCTGTTGTCCGGACGAACACAGGCGACACCAACTTGGCAAATGCTTGCGCGGTCGTGGTTGGCCGTCTCGACGTCGAGGGCAAAGAAGCGAAAGGGGCCCTCGGGCAAAGGCGGCAGGACAGTCTCAGCCGCGACGGCACCGCCTTCGAAGCGGGCCTTCTGGCGTGAGAGCGCGGCCCGCTCGAAGGGGCTTAGCCCAAGCCGCTCGATCAGTGCATCGACGAGGGCCTCGGGCTCAGCATAGGTATCCATCCGGCGGAAGTTCCATGCCTTCGCCGCGGGTGGTGCCAGTGCAATGACTTGTGCTTCCAATCCGGCGATGTCGGCCTCGTCGGGCAAAGGCACCCAGACCGCGGCGCAGTATTCCGAGATAAAGGCGTTGCGCAAGCGCTTGGCCACATCTCCGTCCGCCTTTGTGGCAGCATCGTTTCGCAGCCGGTACATGCGCCCGATGTTATACATGCGGGAGAAGTAGTGGCTGTGGCTTTCCGAGCCGGTGCGATGGCGATGGTGTATCCGCTTGCGGAAAGTCTCGTCGGCAGCGGATGTCGACCCGATGTAGCGCAGCTTTCCTTCGTGATCGACAAGACCGTAGATTCCCCGGCAATCGTCGGGCGCTTCTGCAGTCGGGCGAGGCGGCATCGCGATCAGGGCTGCGAGCACATCATGGGCGGCGATCGTCATGGTCGGGTATTTCCTTGCTCTCCAGCGTTGCAGGCGATGGACGGCGCTGCGGACGTGGATCATGTCGAGGTGGTCGGAGGGCGTGAGTGCGGCAGTGACGAAGCCCGTGTCAAGGATCAGACGCGAGTGCTACCCGCTGGTCTCGTTTTGGAGCATATGTAATCCACCGGCGTGACACAGCTGGCGGTAGGTGCGGCTGGTCTTCAGCATTGTGTGGCCTCGTAACTCGACAGAAACTTGGCGGCGGGAGATCGCTGGATGCGCCAAAATTACTGACGACCGGTTCATAAACGGCTCTCGAGCTTACTGCTCTTGAAAGCTTGTGTATAGAAAGCCCGTTTGTCATACGTTGTGAAAACGTTCGAGTGTGGACTCTCGCTGCTACGGACGGAAGCAAAGGTGCCGTCTCGCGGTGTCTGGATCGTTGAAAGAAGTCTCAAATGTTTCCGCGCAGAAACCCGATACTCGCTATAACTCCTTGGAGTGGAAGGCGAATGAAATCCACATGATCAGATGGTGCATCACCTATCTTCTGGATGCGCAACGGCGTGATTGTCTGCTATTTGAGCGGAATAGCTCACTTAATTCTCAGGTCTGAAAAGTGTCTTTGGTATTGAAGATGGTGCGGGCTTTTCCGCGAGGTCGAACTACCGAAGAATTGCTTGTGCTCGTCGGCGCTGCTTTTTCTCATGACAAGCGGCTCGCTGCGATCGCTGAACTGGACCAGCTATTGCGGGATGGCCTTGTTGAAAAGGCACATGATGGGCGTTGGCGCGCCAAGCGCATGAACTTCGCGACAGGCGCGCCAAGTGCGGCGGGAACGACACAGCAAAAGGACGCGGGTTCGGAAACCGTCATTCATGCGGCCGCTGCAACATTCGTGTCTGAGCCACTTTCGGTAGAACCGTTTGATGTAGAGAGCGCTGGAGATGGAAGTGTCGATCCTCAAGCGCTTCTCAGATACTGGCGTTCTGCACTGCGTGCCGATCCACGCGGCGCGATCACGCAAGTGGCCGATAAGCACGGGATCGAATGGTCGCTCATTTCCGGACGGGGCCCCGTCAACCCTGGAGAGGACCGTTGTCTGCGAATTTCGATTGATCTTGCTGCAATCGACCCTGCTTTCCAGGAAGCTCTCGTTCGTCGAGAAGGCCATGAGAACGCGCTCGCAATCGGCTGGCCCATCGCGGTGGCTCGCCGTGGCGGCGTGCCGATATTCCAGCCCGTCGGGATGTTGGCCGCCACTTGGAAGCGGGAGGCCGAAACACTCGTGCTGACGGTCGATGCTGACGACGTCCTTTTGAACCCGGACTGGGTGCGGAGTGCCGCCCGTGCGAGCGGCTGGAATCGTGGAGATCTGGCTGACCTTTTCTCCGCGGACGATGGCCTCGGACTACGCGCGGATGATTTCCTGGATAAGCTCAGGGTTGCCGTCGCAAGCCAGATTCGTGGGCGCCTGGTGGGGGAGGATCTCGCCTCCCAGCTCGATGCCTCCGCTCAAGGCATCTATGACAGCGCGGCGATTGTCCTCCCGACGGACTCTTCGTTCACTGCAGGCGCGGCGCGCGACCTCGACACGATCGCCACCTGGCCATCGGAACGGATCGCGCGTACGGCGCTCGGCGAAGTGCTCGGGATCAAATGCGGAACGAACCCGAATCCTGTTGAGGCCATTGATGCGGTCCCCTTGAACAAGGAGCAATTGCGCGCCGTCCGCGGTGCCTGCGAGGAGCCGCTCACGGTCGTGACCGGCCCACCTGGAACCGGGAAGAGCCAGGCGATCGTCTCAATGGCGGCCTCGGTCCTTGCGGCCGGCGGGAGCGTTTTGGTCGCGTCCAAGAACCACCAAGCCCTTGATGCGGTGGAGGATCGCCTCGGGTCTCTCGCGCCGGACGTGCCGTTCACGGTTCGCACGCTCAATCCCAATGACGAGACGGACACTGGATTTTCGGATGCGCTCAGGAAACTCTTGGAGAACGAGAGCCAATTGCGGGCGACCCCCGTAGACGAATTGGCCTTGGACAAGCTGATCGATACGGCGCACCGGCGGACGGAGGCGGTCGATGCGATCGATCGTATTGCCCAGCTCGAATGCGAGATATCGGACGTCCTCGAACGGATTGACCTGCATGAAGCGCATGGCCGAGATGAGGGCACGCCAACACAGGCCCGAGAGGCGTCCACGGGTGTCCTGCGGCGTCTGATTTCTTGGCTCCGATCGCTCTTCACCGACCGAGCCGTTCGAGGGGAAGCGGCTATCCCGGACAACCTCGAACGTCGCGGCATGAGCCCTTCAGACCTTCGGCGAACACTGGCGACCCTGCGCTCGATGAAAGAAGGGCTGGGCGATCCGGACGATCCGATCGAGTTGGGCGAGAGGATCCGCGAGGCGACAGGCCAGCTTCTGCCCGTCATCCTTTCGGCCCGGTGCCGCCTGTCCGAGGACGAGCGGCGGGAATTATCCGAAAACTACGACGATTGGACGTTCAACGGTGGCAAGGGACATCCGCCATCTGACCTTTCGAAGGCCTTGATGAGTCATCGGCCCCTGTGGCTCGCATCGATCCTCGGGACCCCTCGGCGCATTCCACTCGACGACGGCCTGTTCGATCTCGTGATCTTCGACGAAGCGAGCCAGTGCGATATCGCCACGGCGATCCCACTCTTTGCCCGAGCGAAACGGGCGGTTGTGGTGGGCGACGACAGGCAGCTGTCCTTCATCCCCCAGCTCGGCCAGGCCCAGGATCGCAACCTTATGCAGGCTCAGGGCCTGCCCATCTCCAGGATGGGTCGGTTCGCGCAGAGCCGCCGGTCGTTGTTCGAGTTCGCGTCGCGGGTTCCGGACGCCTCGAGGATCACGCTACGCCATCAATACAGGTCGGCCGGCCCGATCGTCGACTATATCAGCGAGACTTTTTACGGGGGCCAGCTGCAGACCTCGCATGATCCGCGAGGGCTGGTGGTGCCGGCCGGTGTCAAACCGGGCATCGCGTGGGAGGATGTGCCGGCGCCGGCGATCCCACAGATTGGTAATGTCAACCCGGCCGAAGTCTCCGCGATCGTGCGGCATTTGCGAAAGCTCCTGTTGGACGACGAATACGGTGGCAGCATCGGTGTAATCACCCCCTTTCGAGCACAAGTTCTCGCGCTCGAGACCGCGATTTTGGCGGCCATCGACCGGCCCAAGCTGACGGCCTTCAAGGTCGGAACGGTCGACGGTTTCCAGGGACAGGAACGCGATCTGATCCTTTTTTCACCTTGTGTCGGGCCACGCAGTCCGCAATCCGGGATAACGTTTTTCCAGAGGGACACTCGTCGCCTCAATGTCGCCATTTCTCGCGCCCGCGCCGTTGCCATCGTATTCGGTGATCTCGGTTTCGCGCGGACCGGTCAGTCGAAGGCTCCCGGGAAGCTCGCTGCCGTGGCCACTGAGCCGCGGACCAGAAAAGGCGAGGGTGTCTTCGACAGCGATTGGGAGCGCAAGGTCTACCACGCGCTGAAAGAGCGGGGCCTGGATCCGCACCCCCAGCACGAGATCGCGGGGCGGCGGCTCGACTTCGCCCTGTTCGGTGCGAGCGGCACAAAGCTCGATCTCGAGGTGGATGGGCGCAGGTGGCACGAAAGCTTGGATGGGCGCCGAAAGACCTCGGACCTCTGGCGCGACCATCAACTGAAATCCCTTGGCTGGCGCGTGCGCCGGTTCTGGGTGGACGAACTATCAAGTGATATGGAGGGGTGTCTTGACCGAGTCGAACAAGACCTATCGTAAGTCGAGCAGAAACACCGCGGTCGCGCTGTTTTTGGGAGGCGCTGCGATCATTGCCTCCGGTTTCTTGGTGATGCAGGTAAACTCCTTGGATCGCAGATATGGGCGCATCGAAGAGAACCTTACGTACTACACGGAACAATTGAACTCGGAGCAGCAACGGCTGGAGATTGCGCGCGAACAATATCGCGAGCTGTCGGATCGGATCCAGAATCTGGATCAGGAGGTTGCCAGCGCCGAAAACAACCGACAAAGCGCCGCGCAGCGCGAAGCCGATGCCGTCGCGCGCCTTGAACAAAGCCAGGCCGAGCTGACCGCCGTTCAAGAACGCCTTGCGGAAGCACGTCGGATCATTGCCGAGGCTGAGCGGCTGGACCGCGAAACCACTGCGGCGCTGGAACGCAAGGCAGATCTCGACGTCGAAATTGCCGATCTGGAAGACGACGTGGAGCAGCTCGATGCCCGACAGCGGGACTTGTCCACCGACGTCGAAACGGAAAGGCGCGCGCTCGACACCCTCGAAGAGAGGCGGTCGGGTCTTCAGGCCGAGGTGGATCGGCTTGCCCCCACTGTCGAGGATCTTCGCGCCCAAGAGCGCCGCGTCGAGCGACTGTCGGAGGAAGAGGACGAACTTGCCGGCAACAGGGATGCGCTAACCGCGGACATAGCGGAGGCAGAGGCGGAACTGGCAACACTCGAGCGGGATATCGAGGCATCGGGCGACCGGTTGCGCGCGCGGAACGCGGAAATAGAAGAAGCCGAGTCGCGCCGCGATGACCTCGCGGCGGCGGTCGACGCTCTTGCGGCAGAGGAGTCCGACCTCGAGGCGGCTGTCGCGGGGGCGGAACGGCGCCTTTCGGTTCTTCAGAACGAAGCCGATGTGGCCGAGACCGCGCTGGCCCGGACCGAGGCGGGACGCGCAGAGGCGACCGAAACCCTCGAGACTGTCCGGGAAGACCTCGCCGCCGAGAGCGCCCGACTGTCGGCCCTGCTGGCGGACGTCGCCGCCGCCGAGGAAGAGCTTGCGGCGCTCGAGGCCAGCCGCGCCGAACTTCGAAACCTTCAGGCGGAGGTCGACCGTCTGGCGACGCGCCGCTCGACGCTCGAAACCGCCCTGCCGGATCTTGAAAGCAGTGTTCAGGAGGCAAGGGACAGCCTGGCCACCGCTGAAGCAGAGGTCGAGGCGGCGATGACACGCGTCGCCGAACTGACCGGCCGCGAGTCGAGCTTGGAAACCGAAATCGATCGCCTCGTCCAACGTCGCGACCGGCTCCGGATTTCGTCCGAGACGGCCGAGGCCGCTGCCGAAGAAGCGCGGGCCAGCCTTCAGAGCGTTCGCTCGGAACTCGAACAGCTCGGCGCACGGATCGACGAACGCAATACCGAGCTTCGGCGGCTGAACGACCGCATTTCCGAAGCCCATGAAGCGCTGTCCGCAGCCCGCGCGAGGCTGGCCGACATGCCAGCGGAGCCGGAGACGGAAACACCTGAACAGCCGGTCGGGACTGTGGCAAGCCCCGCCGAGGCAACCGCACCTTCGGACGAGGGTATCGAGACGGACGACGAGGCCGCCCAGCCCGCAAGTGAAGAAGGAAATCAATAATGCTTACGGACAACACGATCATCGTGCTTGCGACGGCGGGTGTCCTGATCCTGCTTGCGCTGGTGCAGCTTTTCTTGGCCACCCGGCATGACCGGGCGGTCACCGCCGCCGGTCCCATCGAGGAACTCTCGGTCTACGAGAAGAGGCTCGAAGAAAAACAGCGGCTCATGGATGACCTCGAAGCCGAGCTTGAGAAGCGGCGAGAGGCGATGGCCGTGGTCGCCGATGTGCAGGCCGAAGTGGATGGCCTGCGCCGGCAGAAGGAAGAGCTGCTTCAGGAATGGGAAAGCCTTCGGGAACGGCGGGACGAAGTCGCGGCGGTGCGCCGCGAAACCGAGGAAGCCGCCGTCGAGCGTCAGCAGCTTGAGACGGAAATCGCCCCGCTGCGCGCCGAGTACCTCGAAATTCAGGACCGCCTGAACAAGGCCGAAGAGCTGGTTGGGCGCATCGACTCTCTCAAGGAAGAGCACGGAACGCTTTCGGCGCAGGTCGACGAGCTGCGGGACAGGAAAAGGGAACTGGAAGAGGCCGACGAGAAGGTCTCGCGCCTTGAGGCCCGGGCGCAGGAGCTTGAGACGACCAATTCCCGCCTCGAGGGCCGCCAGGCCGCACAGGAAAGCGAGCTGGGAAACCTCGAGGCGCGGGTCTCGTCGGAACGCGAGGCATTGGCCACGGCCCAGACCGAGCATGGCCGACTGGCCGCCGATGTCGCGGCACAGGGCCAGGAGGCGCGGCGCATCACCGGCGACATCGAAACGCTGGAGGAAACGCGCAGCACGCTTGAGGCGAGGTTGGCACACCTGAAAGCCGAAATCGCACGCAGCGAAGGCCGCTCTGTCGATGGCGAGACCGTCGAAACCGATCCGCTGCGCGAACTCAAGGAAACGCCTCCGGTCGTTGTGGCGATGCGATCCTGGAAGCCCGCGCCGCAAGAGAACGAAGCGGACGCAATCCAGCGGGTGGAGAGACGGCTTCGCGCAAAAGGCCTCCATTACCCGACGCGGACGCTGCGTGCCTTCCATACCGCGATGAAGGTCAATGAGACGACCCAAATGGCCGTGCTCGCCGGCATCTCCGGGACGGGCAAGAGCCAGTTGCCACGGCAATACGCCGCCGGCATGGGGATCGGCTTTCTTCAGGTGCCAGTTCAGCCGCGCTGGGACAGCCCGCAAGACCTCATGGGGTTCTACAACTACATCGAAGGCAAGTTCCGCCCAACGGACATGGCGCGCGCGCTTTGGGCCGTGGACGAGCTGCACAATGAGGAAGCGGACCGGGATCGCATGATGATGATCCTGCTGGACGAGATGAACCTTGCCCGGGTCGAATATTACTTCTCGGATTTCCTGAGCCGCCTCGAAAGTCGCCCGCGCCCAAGCGATGTGGGCGATGCGAATGAACGCAAGGATGCCGAGATCGAGCTTGAAATTCCGAACATGCAGATGCCGCCGCGGATCTTCCCCGGCTACAACCTTCTGTTCGCAGGCACGATGAACGAGGACGAAAGCACGCAGTCCCTGTCCGACAAGGTCGTCGACCGAGCGAACATCCTGCGCTTCGCGGCGCCGAAGAAAATCAAAGAAGGTCATGCGGAAGGCGACGTCGAACCGACCAGGGCTCTATCGCGAGAAACCTGGACGAGGTGGGGCCGCTCGAGCGCCCACGTTGACGGGGATGCCCGGGTGACCGCAAGGGTCGAGCAGATGGTCGACCTAATGCGCGAGTTTCAGCGTCCCTTCGGTCATCGCCTGGGCCGGGCGATTATGGCCTACGCGGCGAATTACCCGGAGGTCGAGGGCGGTCGCGGCGTCGACGACGCGTTGGCTGACCAGGTCGAGATGCGCCTCCTGCCCAAGCTCCGTGGCGTCGAAGTCGACATGGCGGCTCCGCAATTCTCCAACTTGATGACCTTTGTCGATCGCGATCTGGGCGATGCTCCACTGGCCGAGGCGATCGACGAGTCTGTGCGACTGTCCGAGGCCACGGGGCAGTTCGTGTGGAGAGGGGTCTCGCGTTGATGCGGCTGATAACACGGCCTTGGTCAGCCAAGTCCTTGGGCGAAGGCGGAGCGTTCGGGCCGAACGATTGCTTGCTCGGCGAGTTCCAGGGTCAGGCTCCGCGCGGCCTGGAATATGCGACGCTTCTCAGCGGCATGGTGAGGAACACGCCCACGGGCCTGGCGCTGGTCCCCTATCCCAAGCGCGACCATGCTGTGGCACCCGAGCGCGAAGGCTTCCCGGTTCGCCCCCGCTTCGGCCACGACCCGGTAACGGAAGCCGAGAAAGAGGGAGCGGCCGCGCTTCAGCACATGAACGAAGTCCTTGCCAGGATCCAGGAGTTGGAGGAAGCGCTCGAAGATCCAGCTATGTTGTGGGAGCGCCTGCGTGAGGCGTGGAAGCGCGCCGAGGACGAGGCCGACCCGAGGATGGCTGAAATCGTTCGGCAGGCGAGGCGAATGCAACCCGTGCTTCGGGAAATTGAGAAACGGGTCCGACGGGTCTTGCGCAGACACCGGGAACTGACACCTCTCGACCGCGTCCAAGAGATGGACCGCGCATCAATGGTCTGGCTCAGCCGGCAACCCGGCCGAAGCATTCCGGAGCGTGCAGGGGCCTCGCAGCGGATCCTTGCGACCGTGAGACGCGAGAACTTTGATACTCTGGAAAACCGCGTTCTTCATGCCTATGCGCGCCTGGCCGTAGATGCGGCCCGGCAATGGATACGGGAGCATCCAAGCGCCAAGTCCAGCGCGCGCTATGGTCAGGTCGACGCATTCCGGAAATCTTGCCGGACCCTGGCGAGAACGCTTGCGGATCTCGGGGTCGCGATCGCGCCTGCCGGCATCACCCCCAATTACGTCCTGATGCAGGACCGCAGCTATAGGGAGGTTCACGATTGTTGGCTCCGGCTTCTGCTGCGGCGCAGGACCGAAGACGATCTGTGGGCGTGGCAGGCGGAGACGTGGACCGATTTTGCCGTCCTCGCGATCATCCTCGCAATCGATGAACTGGACGAAGCGGAACTGGTCGCTCAGTCCCCGATATCCTGGAACGAGGAAGCGGCAGGGGGGCGTTGGTTCGATCAGGATAGACCGATCGCGGTATTCTGGCTCCGCGACACGAACCGGATCGTGGAGGTCCAGGCTCGTCCCGAGAAACCGGGAGCTCTGCTCAGCGTCGCGCGATCTCACGTGGCATTGCGGATCTCCGATCCCAGTCGAACTGATTTGCCTCGACGCGTTGCGGTCTGGACGCCCCACGCGATGCGACGGCTGGATCTCGACGAATGCGCCATCGAGGCGGCATCCCTTCTGAACCAGATGCAGCCGCTGGCCCTGACCGAGGTGCTTCGCCATGGGCTCATCATTACTCCCGCTCGGGGCCGACCTGAAACCACGAGCGTTACTCGCGGCAAGGTCGCAGTCAGAGCCATCGCGCTCGGACCTTCCGGCAATGACCTTGCGCAGGGGTTTCAGGGGGTGCGCGATTTCGTGCAGGGCGAGATCCACGAGACATCGAAATGACAGCCAGGAAGTTCTGCGGGTTTGACGTGAACGGTTGGCGCGACTTCGTTGCCAGGAATTGGCGCTCAAGGCCGGGGGAGGAAGACGAGGTCGGCCCCGTCGAAGTCATTCCAAGTGGCCCGCTTACTTCTGTTGTTAATGTCGGAAATGCTGGCACAGGCCGTTGGATCGGGGGCGCTCAGGCAGCCTCCGCCCCTCATGGCCTGGGGGGGGGGTGGGGTGAAGTCGGAGAACCAGAGCGCCGCATGTCGGCCCGGGAGCTCCTCGAAATGAAGGACGAGGACGTCACAAAGTTGGCGTCCTGCTTCGCGGGATCGGCCCAGGGGGCCGCCTACAACATCGCGTCAATCGACGAGGGCCCCGACGGGTCCGAGACGGCACAGGAACACCTGCTCGCCGCACTGTCCGCCGGTAAGTATCGGAACGGCTTGCTTGTCTGGCGTCCTGTTCTCGCGGCGCTCTATGCAATCGAGGATGGTCTCGTAGCGGAAGGCCAGCGCGTGGGTGTGGTCTGCCACGACCGGCGTGGCCTGGCCGTTCAACACCTTATCATCAGGGGGGCACGCGGCGTCCTGGCACCGGAAAGGCGCGAGGCTGCAACGCATACGCAAGGGAGTATCGGATACGAAAATCTCGTGCATGCCGCGCGTAAGGCCGCAATCGGTCAGGCCGGCCTCACATCGAGAACAGCCCATCGCGCCATCGCACGTTCAGTCGGAAAGATGGCCTTGGGACTGACTTGTCCGCCCGAGATGGTTCGGGTCCAGAACGGGGACTGGGAACTCCTCGATTTGAGCGGATACCAAGCTGCGGACATGGTGACCGAATTCCACAAGGGTCTCGACCTGCAGGGCTGCGACGTGGTGATCCTGGAGACGCTGACCGAAGGGGCTCTCAAGGACCGCATCGCGGCAAGTATCGGAAGCTCGTCGCCCGTTTCCGTTAGCGTGCTGCCGGCACCGGCCGTGGCACACGGCGCCTTGCTTGCAGCGCATAGGGCCGGGAACGGGGCGCCGATTTTTTTCGACTTCTTGCCCAGGCTGTCCACCATTGTCTACGGGGCTGATGGCGCGGCGAATTTCGACCTAATTAGACCGGAAGAGACACTTGAAGCCGGCCGCACTTATCGGAGCCCTAACCCGGCAACGCTCGCGATACCGGCGGGGCAGGAGAATGTCTCCGTGTATCTTCGAAAGGAAGCTTCACCACCACCGCGAAAGGCGACCATCGCGATCGGCACGCCGCTGAGGGAACAGGCGGCCGTGTCGCTCTGGGTCGAGCAGAAACCGGCGGCCGGTCGGGCAAGAATCCTGATGGAAGCGCCAATATTGGGTCGGAGCTTCACGGTCGACTGGGACGATGCACAAGAAGATGCCCGATCTTGGGGTGAGATCATCGAAAGCCAACAGCACCATGTCTCAATCCCGCAGCGCTTGGTTCTTCCCTGCGGGATGCCCGCATGGGAAGACACCGCTCGCGCCGATGGTCTGCTCAGTCTTCTCCAGTCGGAACCCTTCCGCATCAACCCCGATTGGGAGACGCTCGCGGCGAAGCTGTCGCAACGGCCGTTCGGGCAATACTGCATCTCCAGCGATGGAGATCTTCCCGCCGAGATCGGCCGGGAGGAAATTGAGCGACTCGATATCCTGACGGACAAGGCGCTGGACGTTACACGCAGACGCCTGGCCGGCGAAACGGGCGCAGGGACCGAAGACAACGCGGCCTTGAAGTTCTTGACATGGCAGTTTCGGCGGTGTCCGACCGACGTGGTCAAATGGTTGACGGAGTGCATCGAGACGCGTGGGCGGGCCCACCCGTTCGTGCGCCACCAGATGAGCTGGGTCCTCGTCTACCAGGGGCTGGGACGGATCCTTCGCGATGAGGAGGCCGTTGAGCGCGTCGTCGAGGTGCTTCTGTCCTCGGACGTCGAGAACTGGGTGTGGAATCGGCAAAGCGCGTGCATGGCCTTTCTGCTGTCGCGGTCGGATATGACCCCGATGCTGATGTCTCGGGAGGACGTTGACAGATTGGCAAGCCGCACGCTGACGGATTTTAGGCGCAACATCGGTGAAGAATACACCAAGTTCAACTACGCGCCCTTTCTGCTCGCGGGTCTTCTCAGGTGGCGCCTCAAGGGCCCCATGGCCTGGGGGTCTGGCATTGATCCCTTGGCCGACGCTTTCCGGGCGATCATCGAGGAAGTCGAAGTTGATCTGATTGGCCGCCGTAGACCGAGTGCCAACCTCCAGCGGCGACGCGACAAGATCTTGCCGATTCTACGGGATCTCAAGGAGGAATTGCTCGGCGAAGGGACAAACCCGGATCTTCTTATGGACATCTACGGTGCGAGCTGACGCTGAGATGCTGCATGCGCAGTTCAGCGAAGTCACTTGTAGCTTCTGCACATGCCTTACGGCTCTATGCCCGCCAAGTCAGCTGGGAAGCAGACGCGGGCCATGCAGATACGGTAAATGTCCGCTCACCGCCCGCCCTAATCCAGATTGCCGTGGTGGTTGCAGATATAAGCGCGCGCCGAACGGCGGGAGGATCCCGCTCAGCCAATGCATGCCGGCCCGAAGTGTCACATGCCATTTCACATGAAGACCGGGAAGCTGTCGCGAGGAGCAATGTGCTTCCATGCTCGCTTTGAAAGGACTAAAATACAGAAGTGGAGAGGCACTACGGGAGCCGATGCGTGTTGAAACCTGACGGCGAAAACTTTTGGGCGTAGTCCGCGAAATCCTTTGTGCGCAAAGGATGGTCTAACCCTTTCAAATCACAATGGTCGGGGCGAAACATTACGCGCGCGCCTACAGGGGTTGTAGCGATTAGCACTCGCCTGACTGTTGGGCGCCCCTTTCCGGGGCGCCCTCTTGCGTCTTAAACCTCGATGACGACCTTGCCGACCGCCTGACCGCTCTTGAGCCGGGCGTAGGCGTCGCCGGCTTCGGACAGGGCGAAGCGCGGCTCGTCAAGAAGCGGTTTGATCGCGCCCGCCTCGGCCAGCTGGGCAAGCTTGCCAAGGATCTCACCGTGGGTTTCGCGCCCCTTGTCGTGCAGCATCGGCAGCAGCATGAACACCACGTGCAGCGACAACCCCTTGAAATGCGCGGGCGACAGGTCGATTTCCAACAGCGCAACGGTCGTGACCACATGCGCGTTCAGCGTGGCCGCCGCGAAAGAGTTGGTCATGTTCGCGCCGCCCACGGTGTCGAACACCACGTCGAAACCGGTGCCGCCGGTGTGATCGGCCACGTAGTCGTCGATCTTGGCGGTCCTGTAGTCGATGGGGCGGGCGCCGTAGCCTTCCATGATCGACATCTGCCGATCACCGGACCCGGTTGCCGAAACCTCGGCGCCAAGATGGCGGGCCAGCTGCACCGCGATATGGCCGACGCCGCCCGCCCCGCCCTGAACCAGCACCTTCTGGCCGGCGGCGACGCCCGCCCGGTGCAGCCCTTCCCAGGCGGTGATGCCCACCAGCGGAAGCGCGGCGGCCTCGCGCATGGACAGGGTGGCCGGTTTCTTCGCGATCAGGCGGGCATCGGCGCGCATGAATTCGGCAAGCGCCCCCGGAAGATCGGCAAGGCCGCCCGCGCAGCCGTAAACCTCGTCACCCACCGAAAAGCCGGTCACGCCCGCGCCGACCTCTTCCACGATGCCCGCGAAATCCATGCCCAGCACGGCAGGAAGCGCGGGCGACAGCGGCAGATCGGTGCCCATGTCCTTGATCATCGTGTCGACGGTGTTGACGCTGCTCGCCCTCACCCGGACGATGACATGGCCCGGCGTGACTTCGGGGCGCGGGGTGTCAGCTTCGGTGAATGGGGCGTCGGGGCCATAGCTGGCAAGGGTCATGGTCTTCATGTGAAAGCTCCTGTTTTTTCGGGGAATTTCGGATCGGGTGACGGAAAGGCTGCGCAGCAGGGCATCGATCTGCCCCGCGACATCGCGCGCCTCGGTATCGGGAAAGCGCGCCTGTAGCTTGCGCGCATCATTGTCGTAGTAACGGCCGGTCGCTTGCACGAATTCGTCGGAAAGCGCGGCGCGGGTCAGGATGTCGACACCGATGTTCAGGTCCTGCCCTTCGGTGCCGAAGCCCTCGCGCACCATGCGCGTGGCCAGAAGCGATCCGGGGTTCACCGCCAGTGACAGCGGCCCGCCCGGGTGCGCATCGGCAAAGGCCTGGCTCCACAACGCGATGGCCAGCTTGCTTTGGGCATAGGCCTGCATCTGCTGAAGCGGCCGCCGCCCCGCCAGCGCATCGGGATCGACCGCGGCCTGAGCGGCAGAGGACAGCTGCACGATGCGCCCCCCTGCCGGGATCAGCGGCAGCAGCCGCGTCGTCAGAAGTGCGGGCGCCAGCGTGTTCACCACGAAACGCAGATCAAGGCCCCCGGCGTCGGGCTGCGCGGCCTTCAGCACCCCGGCGTTGTTGACAAGCACGTCGATCGGGAGCTGCCCATCCAACAGCCGCTGCGCCATCGCCGCCACCTGCGCCAGGTCCGACAGGTCGGCCTGTTCGGTCGTCACCGCTGCGCCGGTTTGGCGCAGGGCCTCGGCAGTGGCGGACAGTTTCGCGGCGTTGCGCCCGTGGATGATGATCGCATGGCCCCGTTCTGCCAGCGCCTGCGCCGTGGCACGGCCAAGGCCATCGGTGGCGCCCGTGATGAGAATGGTCTTCATGGGGTCGATCCTTTTGGGGTGATCTGCGGCTGCAGGGTGTTTGTCAGCGAGTGATGCGACAGGGGCCGCGATGAATGACAAAGATACAGCTTGGTATCTTGATATAAACGGGCGATATCAGAGTTCAGTTTTCCGATTTTCCGGATAATGCCATGGACGTCGAAACCCTTCGCCTTTTCGTCGCAGCGGCCGAGCGGCTTAATATCTCGGCCGCCGGGGGCAGCCTTGGGCTTGCGCCTGCGATGGCGAGCGCCCGCCTTGCCAAGCTGGAACACGAGCTGGGCGCGGATCTGCTGCACCGCACCACGCGCAAGGTATCGCTGTCGCAGGAAGGCGCGGCCTTTCTACCCTATGCACGCGAAATCCTTGCACAATCCGATGCGGCCCGCGCCGCCCTGGGCCTGAACGCAACGAAGCCGTCGGGCACCCTGCGCTTTGCCGCGCCCAGCAGTTTTGCGCAGCTGCACATCATCCCGCTTCTGCCCGAATTCCACGCGGAGTTTCCCGACATCACGCTGGATCTGCGGTTGTCGGACGCGCGGTTCGACCTGATCGAGGGCAGTTTTGACCTGGCGCTGCGCAGCGCCCCCTTGCAGGACAGCAGCCTGTGGGGTCGCAAACTGGCCGAGGATACGCGCGTTCTGTGCGCCGCGCCCGAATATCTTGCCCGGAAAGGCACCCCAAAAACGCCCGAGGATCTGGACGGGCACGATTTCCTGTCATGGATTCGCGCCACCCCGCACGAGTTCGCAAGCGAGGGGCGGCGGTTCACGCTGGACCCGCGCCGGTTGAACTGCCGCACGATCCTGGATGACGGGACGTCGCAGCGGATCGCGACGCTGGCGGGCAGCGGCATTTCGGTCAATTCGCTGTGGAGCGTCGCGCATGAGCTTCGCGCCGGGCGGCTGGTGCACCTGTTGCCCGATTGGCGCCATGCGGGGGATTCGGTGCTTTGGCTGATCTACCCGCGATCCAATGTGCTCACGCCCAAGGTGCGCAGCTTCATGGATTTCCTGATCGCCCGCCTTGGCGCCCGGCAAGGATGGTAGCCGCCGCGCAGGGAACGCGGACATGAAAAAGCCTTCCCACCATTACAGTGGGAAGGCCCCTTTTTCCGTTCGAAGCGAACGCTTACATGCGGTTGACTTCGATGGTGCGGTCGCCTTCGAGGCGCTGCTCGTCGTCGAAGTTGAAGCCCGAGGCTTCCTCGACTTCTTCCTCGCTCATGGTTTCGACCACGAGGGCACCGTCCTGAACCGTCACGCGGTCCATCGGCACGGGAACTTCCTTGGCACCCAGGCCGAGGAAACCGCCGCTGCTCAGCACAAGCACGGTCTGGCCGTCACGCTCGATGATGCCCGAGGGCTGGCCAAGGTTTTCGCCGTCCGAGGTCAGCACGTCCATGTTGGTCAGCTCGTCCACGGTCGCGGTGACCACGTTCTGGTTCTGCTGCTCCTGCACGTCTTCCTGAACCGCTGCCTGCTCGGTGGCCGGCTGGTTCTGGGTCGACAGACGCTGTTCACGCTCTTGCGCCGTTTCGATGACGACATTCGGCTCGCCGCCCTGCTGCACGTCGACGGTCGGCTGGTTCGCCATCACGACCGAAATCTTCGGCTCGGACTTTTCGTAGGACACGGCGGGATCGCCGCCTTCCACGGTGACGTTCGGCTCGCCCTCGGCCTGCTGGATCGCGACCTGCGGTTCGGTCCGTGCGACTTCGGTGTTGCCGGCGACGTTGTTCGCATCGCCATCGGTTTCGGCGTCAACCGCGTTCTGGGCGGTATCGGTCTGCGCAGTGCCTTCCGGATCGACGCCAAGGTCGACGTTCAGTTCGGGGTCGCGCTGCGTGACGGACACGGTGGGTTCACCCTGTTCAACCTGCACCTGCGGATCGGCGGTGCTTACGCTGACCTCGGGATCCGAGCTGAGGATGTAGACATCCGGCGCGGGGATGTCGACGCGCACGATGATTTCGGGGATCTCGACTTCGACATTGGGCTGCTTCTGCGCGATCTGAATGTCCAGCGGCGTTTCGTTGACCGTCACCCGCGGCAGCTGCTTCATCACGGTGACGTTGGGGGCGGGAACCTGCACATCGACGTCGGGTTCGGGCACCGTCACGCGGGCCTGGCCTTCGATCGTCGCGTCTTCCGAAAGATCAAGCTCTTCGGTGACGGTCTCGGAATCCTCGACCTCGGCGGTTGCGGAATCTTCGGCGGTGGTGGCGCCGAGACGCTCGCGCTCGTCCGAAATGGTGCGGGTCAGCATGACGCAATCTTCGGTGCTGTCTTCTTCGACGGCCGCAGTCAGGTCGCTTACCGGGATCAGCGCGGGAAGGTCGCCGCTTTGCATCACCTCGACCAGCGACCGGCATTCGGCGCTCTTGCCGCGAAGATCCTCTTCGGACATGTTTTCAAGGGTCTGCGCGTTCACAAAACCAGCAAGCGGAAAGCTGAGCGCGGTGCCCAGCATCAACGTACGCGTGACATTCTTCATGTCGACTAGCTCCTCATTCTTCATTGTGCGCCTGATCGTGCGGCGCTCTGCCAATCAGCGTTTCAGGCAGGACTAGGTTCCCCCAAATGGGCAAAAATCTGCCGCCGAGGGGCGCAAGTGGTTAGATCAGAACAAGAATTATCGGGGCCAGTCATAAGGGTCGCTCAAACGAAACAGGCCGGTCGCTGGGGGCGACCGGCCTGTTCTGGATTTCAAGCGGCAAGCCCTGCGTTACATCACGAGGAACTCGGCATGCAGCGCGCCGGCTGCCTTGATGCTTTTCAGGATGTCGATCATGTCCCTGGGCGACACGCCAAGCGCGTTCAGCCCGGCGATAACCTCGGACAGCGACGTTCCGCTGGGAACCTCGGCAAGGCTGATGCCCGGCTCTTCGTCGATCTGCGCCTGCGTGCGCGGAACCACCACCGTCTCGCCTTCGGCGAAGGGGCTTGGCTGGATGGTCAGCGGCGTTTCCTCGATCCGCAGGGTAAGGTTCCCCTGCGACACGGCGACGCGCGAAATGCGGACATCCTCGCCCATGACGATGGTGCCCGACCTTTGGTCCACGACAACCCGTGCCCGACGTTCCGGTTCGACCGGCAGGTTTTCAATCGCCACGACCGCCCGCGCGGGTGACCCGGTGGGCGTGCGGCGCAGGTCGATGGACACCGTTCCGGCATCCAACATCACCGCAACGCCCCGCCCGACATTCGCGTTTATGACGTTTTCGATCCGGGCGGCGGTGGTGAAATCCGGCTCGCGCAGGGCCAGCCGCAGGGTCGAAAGCTCGGAAAAGTCGAATTCGACCTCGCGTTCGATGCGCGCGCCCGCCGGGATGACGCCGGATGTGGGAACGCCCTGGACCACGCGCGCGCCGTCGCCTTCGGCTTCGACGCCGCCGGCGATCACCGTGCCCTGCGCAACGGCGTAGATCTGCCCGTCCGCCGCGTTGAGCGGCGTCATGATCAGCGTGCCGCCAAGCAGGCTCTTGGCATCGCCGATGGCGGAAACCGTCACGTCGATCTGGCTGCCGGCCCGCCCGAACGGAGGCAGGCGGCCCGTGACGAACACGGCCGCAACGTTGCGCGGGCGGAACTGTTCGCCCGTCACGTTGACGCCCAGCCGTTCAAGGATGTTCTGCATGATCTCTTCGGTGAAGGGCGCGTTGCGCAGCCCGTCCCCCGTGCCGTTCAGACCGACCACAAGCCCGTAGCCGACCAGGTCGTTCGACCGCACGCCATCGACTTCGACAAGGTCCTTGATCCGCACGGATTGCGCCTGCGCAAGGCCGCCGCACAGCCCGAGGCAGACGGCGAACATCATGATGAACCGCATCACAGGTACCCCACGAGCGACAGTCGCGACGATCGCGACGTGATCGCATACATCGCTTCCAGCTGCGAACGGGTGTTTTCATAGGCGGTTGCCGCCTCGAATTCGTCGGTGCCGACAAGTTCCGATCGCGCGATCATCATCGACGTTCGCTCGGACGAATTGCGCGTGACGGTTTCTTCGATCCGGCCTTCCAGGGCCCCAAGGCCGGCCCGCAATTCCACCACCCGCGCCTGCGACGATTGCAGTTCAAGCGCCGAAGACGAGATAAGTTCCGACTTCACGTCCGTGGAAAAGCCCAGCGTTTCGTTGCTGGCCAGCGCGGCCTTGACGACCGACTTCAGCGTTTCGCGAAAGACGTCGTCATCGGCGCGAATGTCGACCTGTGCGCTTTCCGTGCTGGAAAGGCGCAGAGGCGCCAGCGATGTCGTCGACCCCTGGTAGGCGAAGGTGTCAAAGCCCCCGCCGGCGGTGTCGAACCAGGTGTCCAGCGCCGCATCGACCCCGTCCGCGGTGGTTTCGCCCGCAAGGACGGTTTCCAGTTCGGCCATCAGCGCGTCGCTGCCCGCCAGCGGGGGCGTGTCGGTCGCCGTGCCGGAAAACAGGAAGCGCCCGCCGACCGACCGGTTCAGCCCGTTGATCATCTGTTCCAGCGCGCTTTCCGCCGAGGTGGACAAGGTCCGCATCATCTCGTCCGTCGGCGTCAGTTCCACCTTCATCAAATCCTGCGAAAGCAGTTCCGACCGCGTCTGGATCTCGTCCAGCGTGGTCTGCATCGTGTTGGTAAGAAGCGTCGCCTCGGAGGTGTTCACCCGGTAGGTTTCCAGCTGCGCCAGGCTGCGGTCGATGGACAGAAGCTGCGTGATGTCTCCGCCAAGATGCGACGCCTTGTCGGTGACGAACCCGGTCGCGATCTCGACCGCGAGGTTGTCCATGGTGGAATTGAGCCGGGTCTGATGCGAACGAAGAACCAGGGTTCTGGCAAGGTCGCCTACGGTATCCATGATTGGCTCCTCAGATGCTCAGAAGGGTTTGCATAAGCTCATCCACAGCCGTCATGACGCGCGCGTTGGCGGCATATTGCTGTTCGATAAGCAGAAGATCCTGAAGTTCGGCGTCGGTATCGACGCCTTTCGACAGTTCCAATTCCTTGAGCGCGGTGTTCTGCGCGCTGCTGAAGCTTTGCTCGCCATCGGCGCGCACCCGCGCTGCCGAAATGGCCGACACGAAATCCGACACATGCCCCGAAAAGCTGGACGTGCCGGTCCCAAGGCTGGCAGAATTGGGAACGCTCAGTTCGTCAAGCGCATCGGAATAGGCCTGGATAAGCGTGGCATCCCCGACGTTGCCTTGCGTGGCGGCATACAGCCCGTCGCGCAGGCGCCAGGTCCCGCTGCCGGACGGATCGACCAGGGAATTCAGCGAAATCCGCCCCGCCAGCCCGACTTCGATTGCCGGATCGAACGTGTTGCCCCCGTCGGTGAAAAGGCCCGTCTGGCCGGCCCCTACCGTCGGGTCCGGGCCGCCCGTTTCGAAGCGTTCGACAAGATCGCGCGCGATCCCGTCAAGCGCCGCCTGCATGTCAACAGCCACGACATCCCGGATCTGCAGCTGCGCCCCAAGAGAGCCGCCGCCAAGCGGGCCTTCGTTGGTGCTGTTGATCGCGTTGCCGTTGATGGTGATCCCGTAGACCCCGCCGTTATCAAGCGTCAGGTTAGCGGTGATCGGTTCCTGCGGCGTGAACCCGATCTGCGCGGGTTCACTGCTGAGCGACGGGTCAAGAAGCACGGTGCCCGACGCGGCGTAGACCGCAAGCGTGCCGTTGTCCCGTTGCACGGTGCGCAGCGGCACGATTTCGGACACCGTATCCAGCACGCGCTGGCGTTCGTCCATCAGCGAAGAGGCATCCGCCCCCCGCAGCACGGTTTCCCCGATCGAATCGTTCAGCTGCTTGACCCGCTGCAACGAGACGTTCAGCGTTTCGACCTGGCTTTCGATGGACTTGTCGGCCTCGGTGCGCGAGGCCTGCAATTCGCCGCTTACCTTGTTCATCATTTCGGTAAGGTCTTCGGCCGCAAGCGCAAGGGATTTCAGCCGTTGCGACGACGACGGGTCGGACCCGGCCGACAGAAGCGCGTTTTCGAAATTCGAGTAAAGCGTCGTCAGCGATCCCGCTTCCCCGCTTTCGCCGACCAGCGTTTCGATCTTGCTGGCAAACGCCTGCATGTCGCCGGCATAGCCCAGCTGGGCGTCCGACAGGCGGCGATCTGCAACGACCACCGCGTCCGTGTTGCGGGTGACCCCGTCCACGGTCACCCCGCCCCACGTGGTGGAGCGGGACGAGACATCGAGCGTGCGGCGACCGTAGCTTTCGGTCGTCGCGTTCGCGATGTTCGACGACACAAGCGTCGCCTGCCGGGCCTGCGTGGTGAGGCCGCTCAAGGCGTTGGACAATGCTCCGGAAAGTGACATTCAGCGACCTCCTTTTACAGGCTGGCCCCCTGAAGGGGGATCAGCGTTTCATGTTCGTGGTTTCTTGCAGCATCTCGTCCACCGTCTGGATGACCTTGGCGTTGGACGAATAGGCGCGCTGCGTGCGGATCATGTCCGTCAGTTCCTGCGCGATGTCGGTCGCCGATTCCTGGCGGGCGTAGGATTTGACGCTGCCGGTCGGGCCATCGCCCGCATCCCACAGGAAGAACGACCCGCTTTCGGGCGAGGGACGGAAGGTCGAGCCATCGACCGCGATCATGCCGTTGTAGTTCGGCAGATCCGCCAGCGGCACCTGGTAGAGAACCTGGCTTTGGCCGCTGTCGTAAAGCGCGCTGACATAGCCGTTCTCGTCGACCTCGACCGACACCATGTTGCCCACGGACGATCCGTCCTTGGAAATCGCGATGGGCGCGAAGCTGTCGCCAAGCTGCGACAGCCCGCCGGTTTCGCCCACGGCGCCGATGTCGAATTCGATCGGCCCGCCCGCCACGTCGACGGTGAACAGCCCGGTCGCGTCATCATACGCGCCGCCGAAAGCCCCGACCCCCACGCTGTTGATGGTGCCGCCGTCGCCGGTCGTGTTGTCGAAGGTGACGGTATAGTCGCCGATCGTCGCGCCGGCTTGCGCCGAATCGGTCATCAGCATGGCCCATTCGTTGGCCGTGCCGGTGGGCGTGAAGGTGATCGAGATGCTTTGCGAGATGCCGACGTTGTCGAAATATTCGATTTCAAGGTATTCGGTATCGCCCGGATCGCCCGCCTGCGCCGCCGTGGCGGGCAGGTTCAGCGCCATGTCGATCGACGTGGTGGGATCGCCGGTAAGGCTAAGGCTGAACTGGATCGGTTCCAGCCCGCTGATCGTGTCGCGCGGATAGTTCGGGATGGTCCCGTCCAGGTTGGCGGGCCAGCCCATCAGGTAATAGCCGCTTTCGCTGGCCAGGTAGCCGTTTTCATCGATCCGGAACGAACCGGTCGAAGACAGCAGAAGCTCGGGTTCGCCCGTCGCCTCGAACTGAGAAGAGGACACCACCGGCAGCATGCCGAAGCCGTCGATCGCCAGGTCGGTCGCGTTCGAGGTCGACACCAGGGCGCCGCCCTCATCGATCAGGCGCAGGTTGTCGACCTTGGTGCCGCCGGCCGTATAGGTCGACGCGCCGCTCGACATAACCAGCGCGGTGAAGTCGGTTTCGACACGGCGGTAGCCGTAGGTCGAAGAGTTCGCGATGTTGTCGGAGATCGCGGCAAGTCGGGTTGCGTTGCCGGCAAGGCCGGATACACCCGCGTTGAGCGAAGATGAAATTGTCATGACACGCCTTTCTGCTGTCTCGGTCAGAAATACCTGAGACAACAGTTAAGCGCGGTGGCTTAACGTGACACTAACAGCTCAATTTGAATGAATTGCCGGCCGGTTCGGCCCTCGGGGACTTCGCCCCGAGACAAGGTCAGAACTTCCGAAGGAAGATGATCTCGATGCGGTTATTCCGTGTATCCATCGGATTTTGCTCGGCCGGTTCACGGTCCGCATGGGCCGTCATCCGGTCTATCCGCGTCTTGGGCATACCGTCTTCCAGCAGCATCTGCCGGAAATTGTCGGCGCGCGCCGACGATCGGGCCCAGGACGGATCCCTGGCAAGCACCAGCGGATAGGCCGCCGTGTGCCCTTCGATCGCAAGGGGATTCGTCACCATGCCCGACACCCGCGAGATGACGCCGCCAAGGGCGCGCAGCAGGTCGGTCGGTTCGTCATTCGGGCCGAAGAGCGGCGAATCGGCTGTCTCGAACAGTTCGATCACAAGCCCTTCGTCGGTCACCCGCGTCATGATGTGACGCATCAGCTTGTCATCGACCATGCTTTCGCCACCGCGCGCGGTCAGCGCCTGTTCAAGCTCGCGCAGTGCCTGGTCTTCGGCGTTCGCTTCCGCCTGTTCGGCCGGCGTCATCGAACCGCTGGCCTTGCGCTGCGCCATGGCGTGCAGGCTTGTCGCCCCTGCCCCGACCTGCGGCAGCACGTCTTCGGTGAACATGCTGCTTCCGCCAAGCATGCCATTCCCGCCGCCCGAAACCCGCGAGATCGCCACCGTTGGCGAAAAGTAATCCGCAAGCCCCTTGCGTTGCTTTTCCGTTGTCGCGTTCAAAAGCCACATCAACAGAAAAAAGGCCATCATCGCGGTCACGAAGTCCGCATAGGCGACTTTCCAGGCCCCACCATGGTGCCCGTCGCCGCCAGTTACCTTCTTCCTCTTGATGATGATCGGCGCAACATTGCTGTCGACAGCCATTTCCACCACCTATTTTAGTCACCCCGCAGGAACCCTAGCCGCCCGGACCTTACAGCCCGCTTAACAATTAAAAATGTTGACTTAACGCGGGATTCGGGGCCGTCGCCGACGTGCCGAATTTCCCACAGCCAGCGGCGCGCGCACGCGGGTGCGTGGACAGGATGGGCGGCATCCTCTAGCTCTGGTCCGGCAGACATCCGGACGCGGGGGCGAGGAATGACAGCGCGGGCAGAACTCA
>CAXICP010000006.1:0-27610 GCA_964022595.1 uncultured Salipiger sp. | reverse complement strand
GGGGCGCCTGTGCCCCCGTTGTCGACGCTTCGGGTCGGGCTGTCCAGTCGCAGGGCAGGTAGGCGCAGGGCGGGCGCGGTCAGTCGGCCAGCGCGGTGCGCGGGAACAGCCCCCGGACCAGCGCGCCGACAAGCGCGATCACCTCGTCCTGGGCCTGTTCGCGGGTCTTCTTGCCGCGCAGCAGCCGCCCGAGGGGCGCGGCCTTGTTCGCCGCGATGTCGCACAGCAGCATGAGCGCCATCTCCTGAAGCCGGTGGCGCAGCGCATCGCCCGCGTCCGGGTCCAACCGGGGATAGATCGGCAGCGGGATCGCGACGGCGCCGATCATCTGCCGCAGGGTTTCGCCGTGGCGCGAATCTTCGGCGCGGGCCAGGCAGATGTCGACGACGCCGGCCATCTCGGCCTGGAACAGGTCGCGGCCCAACTCGCCGCTTTGCTCGGAATAGCCGGTGCGCCGGGTCAGCAGCACGCGGTCGGCGCCGGGGTCGTCTTCCAGCGTCAGCCCGTCCAGATCCAGCGTCGACCGGGCGTAATCGCCGAAGGCGTCGCGCAGGCCGGCGGCCTCGCAGAACAGCACAAGCTGCAGAACGTCGCCCTGCGACAGATCGCAGGCGATGCGGCTGATGCCCCGGCCAGAGCCTCGGGAGGCAAGGGAAAGGCGCGCGGTTCCGTCGTCGCGCGCGTCCATGACAAAAATGCGAAGACTCATGCGCAGGCAGGTAATGGCTCGCCGGGGCGGGGGCAAGGCGCCGCGCGGCGGGGGGCGTGCCCTGCCCTTGCGTCAGGCGTCACTGCATCCAGGTCAGCAGGTATTGCGTCAGCTCGGGCCAGGCGGCGATCACCACGATGCCCAGCACCGAGCTGAGCAGGAAGGGCAGCGCCGCCCCCGCGATGCGTTCCAGCGACATCCCGGTGATGTTGGCGGCGACGAACAGGTTGATCCCCACGGGCGGCGTGAACAGCCCGATGGCCAGGTTGATCGACAGGAAGATGCCGAACCACACCGGGTCCCAGCCCATTTCATGCACCACCGGCAAAAAGATCGGCAGGCAGATGAACATGATGGTGATCGCGTCCATGAACATGCCGGCGATCAGCAGCACCAGCGCCATGACCATCAGCACAAGGAAGGGCGCGTGCGAAAAGCCCAGCAGCGCGGCGGAATAGGTGCCCACCACGTCGTCGACGGTGACGACCCAGCCAAAGAGGCTGGCGAAGGTCACCACCATCATCACCACCGCCGAGGCGCGGGCGGCATCCTGCACGGCGCCGATCAGCGTGATCAGCGTAAGGCTGCGATAGGCAAAGCCAAGGATGATGGCATAGACGGCGGCGACGATGGCGGCCTCGGTCGGGGTGAAGATGCCCACGTAGATGCCGCCAAGGATCACCACCGGGGTGAACAACCCCCAGAACGCGGCGCGAAAGGCGTGCCACAGCTGCGCCGCCCAGGGCGCATCGGTCAGCGCCAGTTCGTCGGCGTTCTGCCGGGCCAGCCGCCCGGCGGTGTCGGGGCGGCCGCGCCGTGCAAAGGGCAGGGTGGCAAGCATCATCGCCCCCATCACCAACCCCGGCAGGATGGCCGCGATGAAAAGTTGCCCGATCGACACTTCGGCGATGACGCCATAGACCACCAGCCCGATGCTGGGCGGGATCACGATGGACAGCGCCGCGCCGGTGCAGACAAGGGCGGCGGCATAGGCGCGCGAATAGCCGTCTTCGACCATGCCGCGCATGATCATCGGGCCGATGGCGGCGACCGACGCCGGGCCGGACCCGGACACCGCGCCCCAGAACAGCGACACCACCACGCCGACCACGCCCATGCCTCCGGGCATGCCTCCGATCAGGATGCGGAAGAAGCGGACCATGCGGTCGGCCAGCCCCGCCGTGCCCATCAGCATGCCCGCCAGGATGAAGAACGGGATCGCCAGAAGCGAGAATTTCGTGATCCCCGCCGCGATCAGGTCGCCCACCATGTCCAGCCCGAAGCCCATGTGCCACATGGCATACATCGCGGAAATGCCCAGCGAGAACGCCACCGGCACCCGCAGCACCAGCAGCACGCCGAACAGGATCAGCATCTGGCTTCCGGCGGACAGGTCAGGCATCGATCGGGCTCCGGGGGGTGGGGGCGCGCAGATCCGCGATGGCGCCCTGGACGGTGCGCAGCGCGATCAGCGCGAAAGCCAGCGGCAGCGGCGCGGAATAATACCAGGCGGGCAGCCCAAGGCCGGGCGTGGTGACGCCGGTCGCGATCTGCCCGCGCAGCAGATCCAGCGTGAACCAGGCGGCGAGCAGCAGCAGCACAAGGCTGACCCCGGCGGCGAACAGCGTCACCGCCCGTTCCACCCGCGTGCCGAACAGCCCGGCAAAGAAGGTGACCGCAAGGTGCTGCCCTTCGCGCGCGGCAAGCGCGGCGCCGAAGACGGTGATCAGCAGGAAGCCGGTCAGAAGCAGTTCCTGCGTGGCGGCAAAGGAATAGCTGGTCAGGTAGCGCACGACCACGTTGGCAAAGCCAAGCGCGGTCATGGCAAGGAACAGGATCGCGCAGATCCAGCCTTCGAGCGAATGTTTCATGCCTGTTCCCCGGTCTGCGGGCGCCCCGGGCAGGGCGCCCTTTTGGGTCTTACTGCGTGGCCTGCGCGGCGTCGATGGTGTCCTGGAACAGGCTGACCAGTTCGGTGCCCACCTTGGCGGCCCAGGTGTCGAAGGGCGCCTTGGTCGCGTCGCGGAAGGCGGCAAGATCCGCCTCGGTGGGGGTGTAGACTTCCATCCCCTCGGCCTTGAGCGTTTCCAGCCCGGTTTCGGTGGCCTCGCGGGTGATCTGCTTCTGGTAGCGCATCGCCTCTTGCGCGGCCTCGGACATCATGGCGCGGGTGTCGGCATCCCAGCTGTCCCAGTTCTTGGCCGAGGTGGCGATGAAGATCGGATCATAGCTGTAATGCCAGGGCGTGATGTATTTCTGCACCTCGTAGACACGCTGCGGGATGATGACCGCGCCGATGGGGTTTTCCTGCCCGTCGACCACGCCCTGCTGCAACGCCGAGAAGGTTTCCGTCCACTGCATCTGCTGGGGGTTGGCGCCAAGCGCGTTCATCACGTCGATGTACATGGGGCCCGCGACGCGCATCTTGAGGCCCTTCAGGTCCTCGGGGGTCTTGATCGGGTGGCGGTTGTTGGTGACCTCGCGAAAGCCGTTTTCGCCCCAGGCCAGCAGGTGCAGGCCATGTTCGGCCAGGATCTCGGCCATGCGTTCGCCCGGCGCGCCATCGGTGGTGGCATCGACCTGTTCATAGCTGGAATAGAGGTAGGGCAGCGAGAACACCGCCATTTCCGGCACCAGCGGCGTGACGTTGATGGCCGAGGTCACGACAAAGTCGATGGACCCGCGCCCGACCATCTCGGCCTGTTTCATCTGGTCGCCGCCGGTCAGCTGGGCGTTGGGAAAGACGCGGATGGACAGATCGCCGTCGCTGCCGGCTTCGACCAGCTCGGCGAACTTGTCGGCGCCCTTCTGCCAGGTGGTCTGATCGCCGGTATTGTGTGACAGGCGCAGCGTTTCGGCATGCGCGCCGACGGTCAGCGCCGCGGTGGCGATAGCAAAGGCGGCTGTGCGCAGGATGGTCATCGGGTCTCCTCCCCCAGGTGTGATCGGCTGTCCTCCAACAGCCTTGGCGCAGAGTGTCCATAAAGTGGAGCATGGTTCAAGACTTGAATCGCCGCATCCTGCGCGGGTGGGGCGGTAAAATTCGGTATTATGCTGATAAGTAAACGGAAAATATTGCGCTTGACGAGATGGGGCATCGGCTTTCATCATATTACATATCCACTATGTGGACACACGCCCGGCGAGGAGGCCGGGCCGGGGGAAAGCATGAGCCAGCCACGCAGGGCCGGAACGCAGGATCACGACCAGGGCCAGGTGGCGGGCGCGCAAAGCGTGACCCGGGCGCTGGGGCTGTTGCCGCTGCTGGGGCGCGACCCGCTGAACGGCGCCTCGCTGCCCGAGATCGTCGAGCAAACCGGGCTAAGCCGCCCCACCGCGCGCCGCCTGCTGCTGTCGCTGATCCATGCGGGCATGGCCGAACAGGACGGCGCCACCAAACGCTACCTGCTGGGCGAGGAAACCTACGTGCTTGGCAGCCTTGCGGCGCAGCGCTTCGGCCTGATCGACATGGCGCACGAAGCGGTCGGCCAGCTGGCGCGGGGCACCGGCGACACGGCCTACCTGTCGGTGCGGCGCGACGGGTTCGCGGTTTGCCTGCACAAGGAAGAAGGCGCCTATCCCATCCGCGCGCAGGCGCTTCAGGTGGGGTTTCGCCATCCGCTGGGGGTGGGCGCGGGGTCGCTGGCCATGCTCGCCGCGCTGCCCGATGACGAGATCGAAGAGATGCTGGCCCAGAACGCCCGCCTGCTGGAACGCGAATATCCGCGCGTCACGCAGCCCGCCCTGCGCGCCGCCGTTGCCGACACCCGGGCGCGGGGATGGGCGCTTAACCCCGGGATGGTGCTGGAAAACAGCTGGGCGGTGGGGCGCGCGCTGCGCCGCCCCGGCGGGCGCGTGGTGGGGGCGCTTTCGGTCGCGGCCATCGACACCCGCCTTGGCCCCGATCGCCAGCACGAGATCGCCGCGCAGCTTGAAACCGCCGCCGCCGAGGTCGAAACCCGGCTGGCCCGCCTTTACGCCCGCCACCTGCCCAGAACGGGCACGGGGCAGGCGCCACGAACACCCGCGGGAGGACATCGCACATGACCAAAGCACAGATCGCCGGATGGGCGCACAGCAAGTTCGGCAAATCCGAAGCGCCCGACGTGGAAAGCCTTATGGCCGAGGTGATCGCCCCGGCGCTGGACCACGCGGGCGTGCCTGCCTCGGATGTGGACGGGATCTTCGTGGGGTGTTTCAACAACGGCTTCTCGCCGCAGGATTTCACCGGCGCGCTGCCCGGCATGGTCGCGGCGGAACTGGCCGACGTCCCCGCCGTGCGGCTGGAAAACGCCTGCGCGACCGGATCGGCGGCGCTGTACGCGGCGCTGGATTTCATCGAGGCGGGGCGCGGCAAGGTCGCGCTTGTGGTGGGCGCGGAAAAGATGACCGCGCTGCCCACGGTGCAGGTGGGCGACATCCTGCTGGGGGCATCCTATCACCGCGAAGAAGCGGACGTGGCGGGCGGCTTCGCGGGGCTGTTCGGGCGCATCGCGCAGGGTTATTTCCAGAAATACGGGGATCAGTCCGAAGCGCTGGCGATGATCGCATCCAAGAACCACGCCAATGGCACGCACAACCCGCTGGCCCATATGCAAAAGCCGTTCAGCGTTGAACAATGCAACACCGTGACCGACCGCAACCCCTATGTGGCGCAGCCGCTGCGGCGCACGGATTGCTCGCTGATCTCGGACGGGGCGGCGGCGCTGGTGGTGGTGCACCCGGATGTTGCGGCGGATCTGGATCGTGCCATCGGCTTTCGCGCCCGCCACCATGCCAACGACGTGCTGGCGCTGTCGCGGCGCGATGCGGCGGCCTTTGACGGCGCGCGGCGGGCCTGGGCGGGTGCGCTGGATGGGGGCGGCGTCACCTTGGACGATCTGGACCTGGTGGAAACCCATGATTGCTTCACCATCGCCGAGCTGCTGGAATACGAGGCGATGGGCCTTGCCGCGCCCGGCCGGGGCGCCGAGGTGATCCGCGAGGGCATCACCGCCAAGGGCGGCAAGCTGCCGGTGAACCTGTCCGGCGGGCTGAAATCCAAGGGCCACCCCATCGGCGCCACCGGTGTTTCGATGCATGTCATGGCCGCGATGCAGCTAGCGGGCGAGGCCCCCGAGGGCATGCAGAAACCCGGCGCCAGCATGGCGGGCGTGTTCAACATGGGCGGCGCCGCGGTGGCCAACTACTGTTCCATCCTGGAGCGGGTGAAATGAACGACATGCCGTTTCGCCCCGCCCCCGAGGGCGGGCTGACGCCGCAGACGACCCGCGTGGCGAACCTGTGCCATTTCCTTACGCGCAACGCCCGGCGCCTGGGCGACCGCCCCGGCATCATCTGGCATGACGGGGCGCGCAGCTGGGCCGAGCTGGACGCGCGGGTGCACGCGCTTGCCTCTGCGCTGCGCGACCGCTACGGCGTGACCAAGGGCACCCGCGTGCTGGTGCAATCGCAGAACTGCGCGCAGATGTTCGAAACCATGTGGGCCTGTTTCCGGCTGGGCGCGGTCTGGGTGCCGACCAATTTCCGCCAGACGCCTGATGAAGTGGCCTACCTGGCGAAATCCTCGGGCGCGGCGCTGATGATCGCGGGGGCGGAATTTCCCGATCACGTCGCCGCCTGCGGGATCGCGCAGGTCATCACCATCGGCGGGGATTTCGACGATCTGGTCGCCGAATACGCCGGGCACCGCGCCCCGGACGTGGCGGTGGATCGCGACGATCCCTGCTGGTTCTTCTACACCTCGGGCACCACCGGGCGGCCCAAGGCGGCGGTGCTGACGCATGGGCAGATGGCCTTCGTGATCCTGAGCCATCTCAATGACCTGATGCCCGGTTCGGGGGCGGGTGACGTGTCGCTGGTGGTGGCTCCGCTGTCGCACGGGGCGGGGATTCACCAGCTGGTCAAGGCGGCGGCGGGGGGCGCCACGCTGCTGATGCCTCCGGGCAGGTTCGACGTGGCCGAGGCCTGGCGGCTGGTGGCCGCCCACCGCGTCACCGACATTTTCACGGTGCCCACCATCGTCAAGATGCTGACCGAACACCCGTCGGTGCATGATCACGACCGCAGCAGCCTGCGCCACGTGATCTATGCGGGCGCGCCCATGTACCGGGCCGACCAGGTGCACGCGCTGCGGGTGCTTGGCCCGGTTCTGGTGCAATATTTCGGCCTGGGCGAGGTTACGGGCAACATCACGGTGCTGCCCCCCGGCGAACATCACGTGGATGACGCGCGCATGCGCATCGGCAGTTGCGGCTATGAACGCACGGGCATGCAGGTGTCGATCCAGGGCGAGGACGGCGCCGAGCTTGCGCCCTTTGAAACCGGCGAGATCTGCGTCGCCGGGCCGGCGGTGTTCGCCGGCTACTACGACAACCCCGAGGCCAACGCCAAGAGCTTCCGCGCCGGGTTCTTCCGCACGGGCGATCTTGGGCATATGGACGCCGAAGGCTTTGTCTACATCACCGGGCGCAGTTCGGACATGTACATCTCGGGCGGGTCCAACGTTTACCCGCGCGAGATCGAGGAAAAGCTGCTGACCCATCCCGCCCTGTCCGAGGTCGCGATCCTTGGCGTGCCGGACCCCACCTGGGGTGAGGTCGGGCTGGCCGTCTGCGTCGCCCGCCCCGATGCCAGCGTGACCGAAACGGACGTAATCGCGCACCTGAAGGGCGGTCTTAGCAGTTACAAGCTGCCGCGCCGGGTCGTGTTCCTGCCCGAGATGCCAAAGACGAGCTATGGCAAGATCACCAAGAAGCTGATCCGCGAAACGCTGGTGGCGCAGGGGATCATCGCGCCGTGAGCGAGCATGGCGTGAACCCGCGGCTGCGTCATCCCGGCCCGTTGGTGCAACCGCGCGTCAACGCGGTGGCAGCGCGGCTGCGCCCGCTGGACATCGCGCTGGATGGCACGGCGCCGCTGGAAACCGCGATCTGCGCGGCCTTCGATGGGGCGTCGGGCTTCGTGACCATGACCGATCTGCGCTGCACGGCGCTGGATTTCGTGATCCCGGCGCGATCTACCCGGCCCGACCGGCTGGCGTGGTATTCCGAACCCCAGGGGCAGGGCGGCGGCGCGGTGATCCGGCAGGCCTATGCATCGGTCGGGCGGCACGGCGCGGACGGGGCAATGCATTGTCACGGCAGCTGGGACACGCAGGCCGGTGCGCGCTTCGGCCACCTGCTGGGCCTGCACACCATGCCCGAGCCGGGGCAGGTGCTGCGGGGCTGGGTTCTGGACGGAGCCACTTTCGACCGCCGACCCGATCCCGAAACCGGCTTTGATCTGTTCGCCGCGGCCGGTGACGGGGCGGGCGCGCCCGACGCGCTGGCGCTGACGCTGCGCCCGGACGAAGACGTCGGCGCCGCCTGCGCGCACCTGTGCGCCGCGCAGGGCTGGCAATCCGCGCGGATCGAGGGGCTGGGCAGCTTGAACGGCGCGGCCTTTGCCGATGGCGCGGTGATGCGCGACCACGCCAGTGAATTCCTTGTGCGCAGCGGTCAGGCAAACCCCGCGCGGGCATCACTCGACATCACGGTGATCGACAGCGACGGCGCGCTGTTTTCGGGCGCGTTGATGCAGGGCAAGGGCCGCGTGTCGATCACCGCGGAACTGGTGCTGATCCGGCAGGATTGACCCCCCACAAAAGGCGGCGAATGTTGCGCTGATTGCACGGCGCGACATATTTGTCGCTTTGTGGGGAACGACCTGCTTGCATGCAGGGTTCTGCATACGGAACGATCACGCGATCTGCCGCACGGGGCGGCGATCCCGTGGGCCGGCGATCAACGAGGACTGCATGGAATGAACAAAGCCTTCGACGGAGCGGATGTGCTTATCCTGGAGGATGAAGCGATCATAAGCTTCGATCTGGAACTGACGGCGCAGGATCTTGGCGCGGCCCGAACGGTCTGCGCCTTTTCACTTCGCGAAGCGCGCGATTTGATGGACGGGAACCGTTTCGACATCGCCATCCTGGATGTGAACCTGCCTGACGGAAGCTCGGAAACGCTGGCGCAAAGGCTTGAAGAGATGGGCACGCTGGTGATCTTTCACACCGGCCATGGCGAACGCGACACGCTGTGCCGTCATTGCCCTTCGGCCGGGTTCGTATCCAAGCCCAGCAGCCCGGTACAGATCGCCGCCGAAGCCGACCGCCTGCGCGCCGAAGCCGGCTGACAGGGGGCTTTGCAGCGGGCCGGCCCGTGCCCATATGCAGGCAATGGGCTGATCCTTGGGCAAAGGGGCAAGGCGATGGGTTACATCAAGACGACGATGCTGATGGCCGCCATGACGGCGCTTTTCATGGGCGTTGGTTACCTGTTGGGCGGCAGCGGCGGCGCGGTGATCGCGCTGGTGGTCGCGGCGGGGATGAACCTGTTCGCCTGGTGGGGATCGGACCGGATGGTGCTGCGGATGCACAACGCGCGGCCCGTGGCGCATCGCGACCCGGATGGGCTTTCGGCGCTGGTGGCAGAGCTGGCGCAGCGCGCCGGGCTGCCGATGCCCGCGGTCTATGTCATCGAGCAGGCCCAGCCCAACGCCTTTGCCACCGGGCGCAGCCCCGCCAACGCCGCCGTCGCCGTGACCACCGGGCTGATGCGCAGCCTGACCCGCGAAGAGCTGGCCGGCGTGATCGCGCATGAACTGGCGCATATCCGCAACCGTGACACGCTGATCATGACCATCACCGCGACCTTTGCGGGCGCGATCACCATGCTGGCCAATTTCGGCATGTTCTTCGGCGGGCGACGCGAAGGCGGGATGGGCATCATCGGCACGCTGGCGATGATGATCCTGGCGCCGCTGGCGGCGGGGCTGGTGCAGATGGCGATTTCGCGCACGCGGGAATATGCCGCCGACAAGGCAGGGGCCGAAATCTGCGGCCAGCCGCTGTGGCTGGCCTCGGCGCTGGCGCGCATCCAGCAGGGGGCGGCGCGCATCGACAATGTCTCGGCCGAGGCGAACCCGGCCACGGCGCATATGTTCATCATCAACCCGCTGCATGCCCACGCCCGCGACAGCCTGTTCGCGACCCACCCGGCGACGGAAAACCGCATCGCGGCGCTGCGCGCGCTTGCCGGAACGCCCGCGCCAAGCCGCGCCGCACCACCCCCGCGCCGCGCGCGCGGCGGGCCCTGGGGGTGATCGCCTGCGCGCGGGGATTACATAAGACGGCTTATCGGGCGATCGGCAGGGCCGCGCCCTACCCCTGCGACGGGGTGAACCGGGCGGTCAGGCGGTGCGCGTCGCCGGGATAGGAAAAGCGTGCCTCGGTCACCAGTTCGCGGTTCTTCCAGGTGCGGCGCGTCATCACCAGCAGCGGCGCGCCAAGCGCCACCTTCAGCCGCGCGGCGGCGTCGGTGCCCGCCGGTTCGGCGGTGATGTCGTTTTCCGCCTCGGACCAGGGCACATGCGCCAGCAGCCAGGCGCCGGGGGGCTGGCTGCGAAAGCTTTCCGCCTCGGCTTCGGGCACCGCCGAAAGTTCGATCACCCGCCGTTCCAGGCAGAAGGGTACGTCGTCCTTGCGATGCAGGCAGACGATCATCAGCTTGCCGTCTTCGACCCGCCGGGTCAGGATGTCATGGGAATACCAGCCGCCGGCGGCCAGCACCTCGTCCTTGACGTTGTGGATTTCCAGCACCGCGTTCTGCGAGCGCTGCGGCAGCACGACCGATCCCGCCCGGCGCCGCCGCAGGACCAGCCCGGCCCCGGCCAGCTGGGTCATCACCTTGTTCACCGTCATGCGAGAGCACCCGTAGATCCCGGCAAGTTCCAATTCCGACGGCACCCGGTGCCCCGGCGGCCAGTCTCCGGACAGGATGCGCGTTTCCAGGTCCTCGCGGATCTTGTCGTGCAATGACCGTGCGCTGTCCTCTCCCATGGACGCGGTCATTTCAGCATGGACGCGCCGCGGTCAAGGTATGTGTCGAGAAACTGTTCAAGCCGAGGCTCGCGCGGGGCGGCAAATACCGTTTCGGGGGCATCGTGAAACAGCAGCCTGCCCCCGTCAAGAAAGGCGATCCGGTTGCCGACCGAGGCGGCAAAGCCGATTTCATGCGTGACCACGACCATGGTCATGCCCTCTGCCGCAAGCTGGCGCATGACGTTCAGCACCTCGCCCGTCAATTCGGGATCAAGCGCCGAGGTGGGTTCGTCGAACAGCATGATGGTGGGGTCCAGCGCCAGCGCCCGCGCGATGGCGACGCGTTGCTGCTGCCCGCCGGAAAGCTGTGCGGGGTAGTGATGCGCGCGCTCTTTCAGGCCGACCTTGTCCAGTTGGGCCATGGCGCGGTCTTCGGCTTCGGAACGGGCCATGCCGCGCACCTTGCGCAGGGCGATCGACACGTTCCCCAGCGCCGTCATGTGCGGCCACAGGTTGAATTGCTGGAACACCATGCCGATGCGCGAGCGCACGCGGCGCAGTTCGGCCGGCGACTGGCGGCGGCGTTGCGGGCCGTCGGTAAAGCCCAGCGGCGCGCCTTCGATATGGATGCTGCCCGAACTGGCCTGTTCAAGAAACGCGATGCAGCGCAGCAGCGTCGACTTGCCCGACCCCGACGGGCCGATCAGGCAGGATACGGTGCCCGGCGTGACCTCCATCGAGATGTCGCGCAGCACCTGCGTTTCTCCGAACTGCTTGGAGAGGTGGGAAACCTTGATGGCGGGTTCGGTCATGTCAGGCGCTCAGCTTCGAAAGGTTGCGTTCGGCCAGCCGTCCCAGCCCGTTGGCCAGCTCGACCAGCGCCCAGTAGACCAGCGCCAGGATGACCAGCGATTCGACAAAGGCGTATTGCTGCGAGCCGATGGCCTGCACGGTCATGGTCAGTTCCGGCACGGTGATCAGCGACAGAAGGGCGGTTTCCTTGAGCAGGATGACCGCCATGTTCAGCGAGGGCGGCAGCACCAGCAGCGCCATTTCCGGCAGCAGGATGGTGGCGATGATCTGTTTGCGGCTAAGCCCGACGCATTCGGCGGCTTCGACATGGCCGGGGGGCACGGACTGGAAACCGGCGCGGAAGATCTCGGCGTAATAGGCTGCGCCGTAGATCGAAATGCCCAGCAGCCCGGCGACCCAGGGGTCCAGCCGCAGCCCGATGTAGGGGCCGCCGAAATACAGCAGAAAGATCTGCACCAGGAAGGGCGTGCCGCGCAGGATCTCGATCGGCACGCGCAGGGCCAGGTCGACGGCGCGGCCTCCGAAGCGGCGCAGCGTGGCGACGGCGAAGCCCAGCACGGCGGCGGCCAGCGTGCCCCCCACCCAGATCAGGATGGTGACGCCCAGCCCCATCAGGATCTGCGGCAGCTTGGCAAGGATCACGGCGAAATCGAAACTCATTTGCTGGGCAACCCCGGAAGCGCGTCTTCCGCGCGCTGGCCAATCGCCGCCACCACGAGGTTGATCGCAAGGTAGATCACCCCGGCAGAGGCGAAGATCGGCAGCGGCTGGTAGGTCGACGCCGACAGGTTCTGCGCCATCTTGGTCAGCTCGATCAACCCCACGACCGACACCAGCGACGATGCCTTCAGGATCAGGATCGCCTCGTTCACCAGCGCGGGAAAGGTCATGCGCAGCGCGATGGGCGTGCGGATCCAGACAAAGCTTTGCACGCGGGAAAACCCTGCCATTTCAGCGGATTCGACCAGCCCGGGTGGCACGCCTTCAAAGCCGCCGCGCAGGTTTTCCGCCTGGTAGGCGGCGGTGCACAGCGACAGCCCGATGATCGCCGTGGCAAGGCTTGGCAGCGTGATGCCCATCACCGGCAGAAGGTTGAAGATCAGCAGCAGCTGCACCAGCAAAGGCACGCCGCGGAAGAAAGAGATGAACACCCCCGCCCCCGCATAGGCGATCCGGCTGCCGGACATGCGCATCCCCGAAAGCACGATGCCCAAGGCAAGGCCCAGAAGGATCGACACCGCGCTGACGAAGATCGTCATCAGCGACGCCTCGAGCAGCAGCGAAAACAGTTTCCAGGTCATGCGCGGGCCTTGGTCGGGCGGGGCGGCGCAGGGGCCGCCCCGGCAGGGATCAGATGTTGGGCTCGATGATGTAGTCGGGCATGTCGAAGGTGGTGCCGAACCACTTTTCCTGCAGCGTCGCCATGCGGCCGTCGGCCTTCATCGCAAGCAGGATCTCGTCGATCTTGTCCATCAGCGTGTCGAATTCCGGCTCGATCCGGCCGGGGTAGCCGAAATAGGTCGGCGTGCCGAAGGCGGGCTTGACCACCTTGAACACCTCGGGGCGCTGGCTGGCCACGAAGGCGATGTTGGGCAGCGAGTTGGCGACCGCCTCGATCCGGCCCGACGCGATGTCGGCGTAGCTTTCGTTGAACGACACGTATTCGCTGATGCTGGCGGGGGGCGTGTCCAGCGTTTCGGCAAAGGCCTGCAGCTGGGCAAGCTGCGCGGTACCGGTGGCGCCGCCGATGGGCTTGCCGGCGATGTCCTCGGGGGATTCGATATCGCATTTCGCGCAGGCGAGCAGCGCCACGGTCGCTTCGGCGATGGGCGACGAGAAGCGGTAACGTTCCATCCGCTCTTTGGTGATGGTGGCCGGCCCTGCGACCACGTCGAAACGGCCCGCTTCCAGCCCGGGCAGAACGCCGGTCCAGTCAAGGGTGATCCATTCGATTTCGACGCCCATGTCCTTGCCGATTTCGGCAAAGACATCCATGTTCAGCCCGGTGTGGGTGCCCGCGTCGATGAAATCGAACGGGGCAAAGGCGGTTTCGGTGCCCACGCGCAGCACGCCCGCTTCCATGACGCGGTCAAGCGCATCCTGGGCATTGGCGGCCACGGCCGAGGCAAAGAGGGCCGCGCCGGTGGCGGCGGCGATAAGCTGTTTGCGCATCTGTCAAACTCCCTGTGCGGCCCTCTGGGGGGCCTTTGCTGGCAACGTCTGGGCCCGGCCGCGGGCGGCAGGTCCATTTGCATATACAATTGGACCGGACCGGTTTGGACAGAGCAATGCACAAAAGCGCGCACCTTTCCCAGCCCTGACGCCGCGACCTGCCTGTTTTTTGTGCGCCGGGGGTCAGGAAGCGGGGGCCGACAGCCCAAGCGGCGTGCTGTGCCCGGTATCGGGATCAAAGGCCGACAGGCGCGCGGGATCGGTGTGCAGCGTGATGACCTCGCCCGGGGCGACGCGCTGTTCGGCGGGCAGCGTCGCGGTGATGCGCCGATCCCCGAGGTCGACCGACACGATGCGTTCGGGGCCGGTCAGTTCGACAAGATCGACGGTGCCGGTCAGCGCCAGCGCGCCGGGCGCGGGCGCCAGCCTCAGAGCCTCGGGGCGGATGCCGACCAGCAGCGGGGCGGCGGCGGCGCAGGGCAGCACGGTGCCCGTCCCGTCCAGCCGCAGCCCGCCCGGAACCGGCGTGGCCGGCAGCATGTTCATCGGCGGCGCGCCCATGAATTCGGCGACAAAGCGCGTGGCGGGCCGGTCGTAGATGTCTTCGGGGGTGCCAAGCTGTTCGATGCGCCCGCCCTGCATCACCGCGATGCGCGTCGCCAGGGTCATCGCTTCGATCTGGTCATGGGTCACATAGACCACCGTCACCCCCAGCATCTGGTGCAACCGCTTGAGCTCGCTTCGCATTTCCATGCGCAGCTTGGCATCCAGGTTGCTGAGCGGCTCGTCGAACAGGAACAGCCTTGGCTTGCGCACCAGCGCCCGGCCGATCGCCACGCGCTGGCGCTGACCGCCGGACAGATCGCCGGGCTTGCGATCCAGCAGGTGGTCGATCTTGAGCACCCGGGCCGCGTCCAGCACCGCCGCGTCGCGTTCGGCCCGGGACGCGCCGCGCATTTCCAGCCCGAAACCGATGTTCCGCGCGACCGACAGGTTGGGGTAAAGCGCGTAGCTCTGGAACACCATCGCGATGTCGCGGTCCTTGGGGTGGACCCCGTTCAGCGGGCGCCCGTCCAGCGCGATTTCTCCCGAGGTCGGCTCGGAGAGCCCCGAGATCATGCTCAGCAGGGTGGATTTGCCGCAGCCCGACGCGCCCAGCAGCACAAGGAATTCGCCCTGTTCCAGCGTCAGGTCGATGCCCCGAAGGGTCTGCATCGTGCCAAAGCACTTGGTGATGCCGCGGATGGTCAGGGTGCTCATGCCGGGATCTCCTGCGGCTGGTACTGGCGGGGGCTGGTCGATACCGCCCGCGATGCGATGCGCGTGGCCCGCGTCAGCGCCGCGCCCGGCCCGGCCTGCGCCAGTTCGGCCAGGAAGGCGGCGTTGAAGATGTCGCCCGCGCCGATGGTGTCGATGACCTCGACCGCCGGGGCCGAGGCGCCGTATCGTTGGCCCCGGTGCATCGCCATGGCCCCCAGCGGGCCGCGCTTGATGACCGCGATGCCGTTGTCGGGCAGGTGGTCGGCCAGCGCGTGCAGCGCGCCGTTCACGTCGGGGGCGCCGCTTAGCTGCATGGCCTCGATCTCGTTCAGCAGCAGGATCTCGCTGCGCGCGGCCCAGCCAAGGGTCGCCTGCCGCGTGTCTTCGGTCCAGCCGTCCAGCGGCCAGCCGGTGTCCAGCGCGACGCCGATGCCAAGCGCGGCGCAGCGGTCGAACAGCGCGTCGTAGCGCTGCGCCAGACGGGGCGACAGGAAGCTGCCGCACAGCAGCAGCAGCCCGCCCGCCAGCGCGGGCCAGTCGATCTGGTTTTCCACGTCGTTCCAGGTGAAGGCGGGCAGGTGGCCGGCGGTGGTCAGGAAGGTGCGCTCGCCGCCTGGATGGGTGACGCCGACGGAAATCGTGGTGCGCACCGGCGCCCTGGGCCAGCGCGCGGCCATGGAGCCAAAGCCCGCGCGCAGCCAGTCGCCGTACATGTCGCTGCCGGTGGTGGCGGCGATCTGAAAGGGCACGCCCATCGCCTGCCAGGCCAGTGCCGCGTTCCCCGCCGCGCCGCCGATGCGCGTGTCGTCCTGCGGGCACAGCACCTCGGTTCCTGGCTGGGGCCAGGGCGCAAGCGGCCCCAGGATCAGGTCGACGTTGACGTTTCCGGCGGTGGCAAGCGGGCGCATCATTCGACCGTCGTGACCTTGGTGCAGCGCACGGGCGTGCCCGCGTCGGGCAGGCGCGAGGCGGCAAGATCAACCATGAACCGCTGCGCCGCGGGCAGCAGCGCAAAGGCCCCGGCAAGGCCCTTTGCCTGCGGGCAGGGCACCGTCAGCGCGCCGGCGATGGGCGGCAGCCCCGAGGCATCGAACACCACGACCGGCGAGGCGCTGCTTTGCAGCACGAACTCGGCCAGGCTGGTGACGTGGCGGGCCGATCCGTCCGCATCGCGGAACATGATCACCCCCACCTTTGCGCCCAGCATTTCCACCGGCCCGTGCCGCAACTGCCCGCTTTCCAGCGCAAAGCACGGCAGGCGCGACAGTTCGGTCAGCCCCAGCGCAATCGCCTCGGCGACGCCCTGCGCCATTCGCCCCGAGGTCACAAGGCAGCGCGCCCCGGCAAGGTGGTCGACGGCGGCGCCGATGTCGGGCACAGGCGCATCCATCACCGCCAGCACGTCGGTCAGATCGGCGCCCAGCTCGGCCAGGACAGCGGCGTGCAGCGACAGGGTCACGGTCAGCGACCGGGTCGCGGCGAACGGCTTTTCCGAGCCGCCCGCGCCAACCAGGCAAGGCGCCAGCCCCCCCAGCGAAGAGCCAGGTTCCATGGTCAGCCCGAAGGCATCGCACGGCGCAAGCCCTTCGCGGAACCAGCGCAGCACCTCGGCGCTTTCACCGCTTTGCGAGGTGACGATGACCGTGCGCCCGTCCAGCGGCAGCGGCTTGTCCAGTTGTTCGGACAGCGGCAGCGCCACCGCGTCGATGCCAAGCGCGCGATAGCAGGGTTCCAGAATGCGCCCCACCGCGTGCGATCCGCCCATGCCCAGCAGCACCAGCCGCCCGTTGGCGCGGATCGTGCCGGCGATCTGCGCGGCCCGTTCGGCGTTGCCCGCGATGCTGTCGCGGCTGTCGCGCATCTGCCGGGCCATTTCATCATAAAGCGGCTGCAGCTTTTCGGGCGGGGTTGCGAGCTGTGTCATCCCTTGACACCTCCGTTGGTAAGCCCCGAAATCAGGGCGCGTTGCATGAGCAGGCCGACCGCGACCGGCGGCAGGGCGGCGATGACCCCGGCGGCGGCGATCAGGCCGTAATCGGACACCCGCCCCCCCGCGAGATCCGCGATGGCGACGGACAGCGTCTTGGCGTCCTGGTTGGACGTGAACAGCAGCCCGTAAAAGAATTCGTCCCAGGCCAGCAAAAAGGCAAAGATCAGCGCCGTCGCCACCACCGGCATGGCCAGCGGCACGATGACGATGCGCAGCAGCTGCCACAGGTTGGCCCCGTCGATCGCCGCCGCCTGTTCCAGATCGCGCGGGATCGGGTCGAACCCGGCCTTCAGCAGCCATGTGACGAACGGCGCAAGGATGCTCAGGTACACAAGCGCAAGGCCGAAGACGTTGTTCAGCAGGCCCAGCTTGGCCAGGATCAGGTACAGCGGGACCGAAAGCGCCACGGGCGGCAGCATGTAGGTCGCGATGACCGCGCCCAGCGTCCAGCCCAGCCCCGGGTTGCGCGACGCCGCCCAGCCCGCCGGAATGCCCACGATCAGGGCGCCCAGCGTCGCCATGCCGGCCACCTCGATGCTGTTGCGCAGCGATGCCAGGAAGGCGGCGCCGGTTTCGGGGGTAAGCAATTGGCGATAGCGCGAAAGATCGATGGTGTCGGGCCACCAGTGCAGCGGCTTGGCCGACAGGTCAGCGGGCGAGGATATGCTCATCACGAACAGCCAGGCCAGCGGCGCCAGCACCGCCAGCGCGACGATCAGCGCGGCGAGGTGCACGAAGATCGCAAAGCCAAGGGATCGGTGTTCCATGGCTCAGCCCCCCTGCCCGGCCGCGCGGCGCATCAGCGCAAGATAGGCCACCGCCAGCACCGTGATGATCAGCGTGATGATCAGCGCCAGCGATGCGCCCGACCCCGCGCGCTGAAAGGCGAACGCCTCTTGATAGACCAGCAGCGACAGCGAGCGGGTCGAATTGGCCGGCCCGCCCCGCGTCATGATCCAGATTAGGTCGAACACCTTGAATGCCTCGATCGTGCGCAGCACCAGCGCGACCATCAAAGGGCCCACAAGGTAGGGCAGCGTCACATGGCGAAACCGCTGCCAGGCGTTCGCCCCGTCCGAGGTCGCCGCCGCCTGGATGTCACGCGGCACGGCCTGCAACGCCGCCAGCGCGATCAGCGCCACCAGCGGGAAATTCTTCCACACGTCGGCCACGATCAGCGCAGTCATCGCCGTGCCCGGCAGGCCCAGCCAGCTTTGATAGCTGTCCGCAAGGCCCAGCTGCGTCAGCGCGGCGTTCAGCGCACCGTATTCGGGATTGTAGATCAACCGCCACAGCGTCGCGTTCACCACCGTCGGCAACGCCCAGGGCAGGATCATCAGCGCGCGCAGCAGCGTGCGCCCGTAAAACCGCTGGTTCAGCAGCAGCCCCACCAACACCCCAAGGCACAGCTCTGCCGCGACCGACCAGATCGAAAACGTCAGCGTCGCCGCCAGCGCCTTGCGGAAATTCCGGCTGCCCAGCATGTCGGCGTAATTGTCGAACCCGACAAAGCCGCCCCCCGTGCCCACCAGCCGCGCATCGGTGAAGGACAGGCGCACGGTGTCGGCCAGCGGCCAGCCGATGACCGCAAGCATGACAAGGACGAGCGGCAGCATGAGACCCCATGCCCGCAAGGTAAGGCGTTCGGTGAACATCGCGCAATTCCCGGTTCGGGCAGGGCCACCGCGGCCCCGCCCCTGTCGCGGCTTACAGGCCGCTGTTTTCGGCGGCGCCTTCCAGCGCGTCCTGCGGCGAGGCCATGCCCAGCAGCGCTTCCTGGATGCCCTGTTGCAGCGCCATCGACATTTCCTGGTAGTTCGGGGTCATCGGGCGCGGGTACATGACCGCAAGCCCCTTGCCCGCCGCTTCGATCAGCTCTTCCTGGCCTTCGGTGACCGCCGGGTCGCTGTAGGACGATTCCCAGATCGGCAGGCTCAGCCGCGCGTATTCGTTCTGCACCGGCTGCGAGGTCATGTGCACGATGTAATCCCACGCCGCGTCGGGGTTCTGAGACGTGGTCGTGATGCCAAGGCCCATCGAGCCGTTGACGGCGCTGTGCTCGGACACGCCCTCGACCCCGGGGGCGGCGACGACGCCGACCTTGCCGGCGACGGCGCTGTCTTCGCCCGCGTTGGCAAGGTTGTACATGTAGGTCCAGTTCAGCGCGAAGGCGGCATCGCCGTTCTGGAACACCGCGCGCACGTCCTCTTCCAGGAATTCGCGCGAATTGGGGTTGGTCAGGCCATCGGTGATGCTGGTGGTCATGTAATCCAGCGCCTGAAGCCCGCCGCCGGTCTGGAACGCGGGCTTGCCGTCGGCGATGAAGTCACCGCCATAGGCCGACAGCAGCGTGGTGTAATCACACACGGCGGCTTCGGCCTGGGCCCAGCTCATGGCGATGGGATATTCCACAAGGCCCGCATCCTTGACCTTTTGCGCCGCGGCGCGCAGTTCGTCCCAGGTGGCGGGGGGCGCATCGACGCCCGCTTCGGCCAGCATTTCCTTGTTGTAGAACAGGTATTTTGTATCCAGGATCCACGGCATCCCGTAGCTTTTGCCGTCGTAATCCACGGTGGTCCAGGCACCGGGCAGGATGCCCGATTTCATCTCGTCGGTGATCTTGTCGGTGACATCCACCAGCACGTCGTTGCCGGCGTATTCGGCGGGCCAGATCACGTCGAACAGCACCACGTCATAGGCGCCGCCCGATCCCATGGACAGCACGGTCTTGTCGTGCAGCCCCTCGTAGGGAACGAATTCCAGCGTCACGGACACGTCCGGGTTCGCCTCTTCGAAGGACGCGGTCATGGCGCGGATGTCATCCTCGCTATAGGCGGCCTGGGCCATGAACAGCGCGTTAAGTTCGGTTTCGGCAAGGGCAGCCGTGCCGGTCAGCGCCGTGGCGGCCATCAGGGCCGCGATGCGGGTCGGTTTCATTCCATCTCTCCTGTCGGGCGCGCCTTCGGGGGCGCTGGTTGTGCCTTCCGGACCTGTTCTGATTATTAGTCCAGTAGGTGGACTTAATCATGGACGAGACGCTTTCCACCTGTCAATATGTTTTCATGACAGATGCCCCGAACCCCATAAAGGCCGTGCTTGGCGCGGGCCTTGGCGCAACCGCCGCGCACAATCGGCGGGCAGTGATCGACGCGATCCGGGTGAACGGGCCGCTGTCGCGCGCCGATCTGGCGCGGGCGACGCGGCTTGCCAAGCAGACCCTTTCCAACATCGTCGAAGAGCTGGAGGCCAGCGGCCTGCTGGTCGCCTGCGATCCGGTGGCCGAAGGCCGGGGCAAGCCCGCGACGCCCTATGATCTTGCCCCCATGGGCGCGCTGTCCGTGGGCCTGCAGATCGACCGGAACGTCGCGCGCACCGTGGTGATGGACCTGCGCGGGACGGTGCTGTCGCGCCGCGATGCGCCGCTGCGCAGCCGCGATCCCGATGCGGGCCTGCTGGTGCTGGGGCAGCTTCTGGACGACACGCGCGCGGCGCTCGCCCCCGACGTGCAGGGCCGCATCGTCGGGCTTGGCATCGCCATGCCCGGCCCCTTCGGCCCGGCGGTGCCGGTCACGCGCGACGATTACACCATGGCGCACTGGCGTGACATCGACCTTGCCGCCCGGCTGGGCGAGGCGACGGGGCTGGACGTGGCGCTGCAGAACGACGCTGCTGCCGCCGCCATCGCCGAGCGGCTGACCGGGCGCGCCCACGGGCTGCGCGATGCGGTGTGCCTGTACCTTGGCTACGGCCTTGGCGCCGGGCTGATCCTGAACGGAGAGCTGTACGGAGGCCGCCACAGCGATGCCGGCGAAATCGGCATGATCCCCCTGCCGGGCAGCGGCGCGCTGCTGGAGCACGAGGTCGCGCTGGCGGGGTTCTGCGAAACCTTCGACATTGCCATGGCCGACCCAGGCATGTTCGCGCAGATCGAAGCGGTGCTGGCGCGCGGCGGCCCCGGGCTGGACGTCTGGATCGACCGGGCGGGGGCGCGGCTGGGCTGGCTGGCGCAGATGATGGCGCTGATCACCGATCCGCAGGCGGTGGTGCTGTGCGGCACCGCGCCGCGCGCGCTGCTGGAACGGTTGGCGCAAACGGCCAATGCCTCGGCCCCGCGCCTGCCGCTGCAACTGGGCCACGCCGACCCCTGGGTTGTCGCGATGGGCGCCGCGGCCGAGCCGATTTCGCGCAATTTCGATCCGAAATACGCGGCCCTTCTGAAAAGCTGACGCGGCAACCCGCCCCCGGGTTGCCGCGCCGGGTCAGGCCGCGCCGTCTTCGGTGCGGACGCGGAAGGGCTGGGTCGTTCCGTCCTTGGATTCGCCCAGGTAGATGGTCTGGTGCGGGAACGGGATTTCGATGTTGCGCGCGTCGAACACCTCTTTCAGCACGCCGTTATAGGCGCGCCCCACGCCCCAATGCGTGCCGGCCACGCATTTGATCCGCGCGCGCACCACGACTGCGCTGTCTCCGAACGAATTGATGCCGAACCATTCCAGATCGCCGATGATGTTGACCGCCTGCTCGGGGTCGGCGCGCAGCTGGTCAAACGCATCCTGCATGGCCTGTTTCACCTCGGCGATATCCTCGCGGTAGGCCACGCCCATGTCGCACAGCGCATAGCCGAATTCGCGCACGTAGTTGGTCACCATATCGACCGAACTGAACGGGATCAGGTGATAGGCCCCCGTCAGATCGCGCAGCCCGACCGACCGGATGGTCAGCCGCTCGACAACCCCCGAGGTCGACCCAAGCGCCACCACGTCGCCCACGTTCATCGCGTTTTCCAGCTGAATGAACACCCCGGTGATGATGTCCTGCACCAGCTTTTGCGCGCCGAAACCGATGGCAAGGCCCAGCACCCCGGCCGAGGCCAGCAGCGGTGCGATGTCCAGACCGATTTCCGACAGCACGAACATCAGCGTGATCAGCACCAGCGCGATGGTCGCGGCGTTGCGCATCAGCGACAGCAGCGTCCGTTCGCGCGCCGTGGCGATGCTGCCGAATTCGGGGTTCAGCCGGTAATCCACCCACGAGGTCATGGCCACCCAGATCCCGAAGGCGACCACCAGCACGGCGGCAACGCTGAAGATCGTCCCCGTCAGTTCCATGCCGATCTGGCTGGCCATCCAGACCCGCAAATCGATCAGGCTGATGGCGTTCAGCGCAAAGGCCACCACCGCGACAAAGATCACCAGCCGCAGCACGAACAGCGCCTTGGGCACAAAGGTGTTGAGCCGGCGTTCAAGCAGCGGCAGGCGCTCGTTGACCCGATCGGGCAGTTGCACGCCGTTGACCATCACCCGCGTCATCGCGCCCGACAGCGCGATCCCAAGGATCACCACGACCAGCACCTGCCCCGAATTCATCAGCGAGCGAAAGGCGACGTCACCCGGTTGCACCAGGACCAGCACCAGCATCACCAGCAGGTACAGCAGCGCGGGCCAGTGCCAGTGCCGGGCCAGCACGCCCAGCGGTCCGCGCCTGGGGCGGGCGGTGTGAGGGGCTTCGGGGGTGGGGGGCGTTTCGTCCGCGATGGTGTCGGTTGGCGCCGCCGGGGCGGTTTCGGCCTGTTCCAGCCGCGCTTCCTGAATGACATCCTCGGGGCGGCGCCCGCCGCGTTCCAGCCAGTCGGCCACGGGCCTGCGGTTGCGCAGCACCAGCCAGATCGCGATGCCCACCACAAGCAGCGCCACCAGCGCCGACACCGCGCGCCCGGCCGAATAGGACACGTTGGAATTGATGATCGGCACCACCAGCAACTGGCCGTACCCGACCAGCCCCACCATGAAATTCAGCCGCCGCGACAGGTATTTCGCCGCCCCGTCGGAAATCGGCATGGGGCGCAGGTTATGCGCCGACGGGCTGAGGATCAGCCGCACCGCGACCTTGAACCTCTCGACAAGCAGGAAGGCGCTCAGGTACAGCGTCTGGCGGATGCCGATCTAGCCGAAGGTGCCAAGGGCAAAGGTGGCGATGGCATAGCCGATGGCCCAGGCCACCACGACGATCAGCGCATCGATCACCCCCGAGGCAAGGAACAGCGCGGCGGTGCGCACAAAGCCCGATTCCCCCGCCTTGGCGCCCATGCGGGCATAAATGCCCTTGCCGATCCGCCGCAGCAGCACGAACACGGCGACCGTGGCGACGATGATCAACCCCAGCTGTTGCAGCGCTTCCAGCAGGATGCCGGTTTCCGTGCCCGAAAAACCGTCGAACACGGCGGGCGCCCGGGCGATCTGGGCCCAGCTGGAGGACAGGCCGGCGGCAAGATCCTGCGCCACTGCCTGAGTGATTTCGGCGATGCGCCGGCTGAGCGACAGGCTTTCCGAAGGTTCGTTCTGCCCGCTTGCCTCGGCTAGGGTTTCCACGACCTGATCGTCGGCCGGGGCCTCGGCTTCGGCGCGGGCGGCTTTCAGTTCTTCGACCAGCGCGGCGCGGCTGGCGTCATCCTCGATCACCCGCAACAGCAGGTCGAGATTGTCGCGTGCGCCCGGTTCGGCGGCGGCCTGCGTGTCATCGACGGGTTGCGCCGTGGCAACGGTCGGGGAAAGAAGGCCCGGCAAAAGGCAGGCGAGGATCAGCAGGGAAGCGATCCGGATTTTCACGGTCTTCATGTCACCACGGTCTGTCTGTTCCTGGGGCGTCCACGGCGCGGCGCGGATATCTGGCCCCACCTAGCACGGGCAGCCCCAAAGAACACCCCGGGCCGTCTAGTGCAGCTGGACCACCATCTCGACCTCGACCAGCGCAAGTTCGGGCAGCGACGAGACATTGACGGCGGTGCGCGCGTGCCGCCCCGCCTCGCCGTACAGGTCCAGGAACAGCTGCGAGGCGCCGTTCACCACCGCCGGTCCCTTGCCGAAATCCGGGGTCGCCGCGACATAGCCGTTCAGCTTGATCACCTGCGCCACCGACGCCAGCGAGCCGGTGACCGCCTTGATGTTGTAAAGAAGGTTCAGCGCGCACATCCGCGCCGCCGCGACCCCTTCTTCGATGTCTGAATCGGGCGTCATGGGGCCGAAATATTGCGGCACGCCTTCCCATTCGCAGATATGGCCCGACACGAACAGCGTGTTGCCGGCGATCTTGCCGGGCAGGTACAGCGCCCGGGACGGGGCCGATGCGGGCAGCGCCAGGCCCATGTCGGCCAGCTTGCGTTCGATGGGGCAGCTCATGCGGGCACCTTTTGCAATGTCATCGCCAAACGGATCAGCGACAGGTCCGACCCGCGCGGGCCAATCAGCGACACGCCCCAGGGCGCGCCGTTCAGCATCCCCGCCGGCCATGTGACCTGCGGCAACCCGGCAAGCCCCGCGACGCACAGCATCCGCTGCGAAACGTGGCGGAAATTGTCGAATACATCCAGCGGCGCATCCGGGGCGAAGGCCACGTCATGCACCACCGGCGCCAGCACGGCGCCGCCGTCCATCACCCGCTGCACGTAATCGGTGAATTCGGCGCGCATTGCCCGACCCTGGGCGATGGCCTCGTCGCCAAGCGCCTCGGCCGCTGCGGCGCGCCCGTCGATGCCGCGCACCAGCGGCATGTTCGATCCGCGGATGAACGGCAGGATGTGGTCGCGCGCATCGCCGCCCATCGTGGTCAGAAAGGTTTCATAGGCCGCGTCCATCCCCTCGGGGTAAAGCTGCACCTCGTCGGCGGTCAGCCCGGCAAAGGCGGCTTCGGTCGCGGCGCGCTGCGCCTTGCCCAGGTGGGCGAACATCTCGGTCGATTTCAGCAGGCGGGGGGTGTCCGGCAGCGGCGCGCTGTCCTGCATCAGCACCGACATGGCGCGCAGCAGCGTGGCGCCATCGCGGGCGAACAGCCCGCAGGTGTCATAGCTGGGCGCCAGCGGCATCACCCCGTCCAACGAGATCACCCCATGCGTCGGCCTGATCCCCCAGGTGCCGCAGAAGCTGGCCGGCGCGCGCACCGACCCGCCGGTGTCGGACCCCACCGTGATGTCCGCAAGGCCCCCCGCGCAGGCCGAAGCCGACCCGGATGACGACCCCCCCGGGATGCGCCCCGGCGCGGCGGGGTTCACCGGCATGCCGAAATGCGCGTTCATGCCGTACATCGACCAGGCCAGTTCATCCGTATGGGTCTTGCCGTTGAACGCGGCGCCCGCATCCAGCAGCGCCTGGATGGCCGGGGCGGTCGCGGTGCTGACCGGCGACATCGCCAGCTTCAGCGGGCAGCCGCAGCCGGTGCGGTAGCCCTTGACGTCATAGATGTCCTTGACCGCCAGCGTCAGCCCGGCCAGCGGGCCATCGGGCGCGCTGTCCACCGGCACGGGCGGATAGGGCATGTAGCAGTGATAGGGGTCTTTTTCGATCAGCATGGGCTATTCCGCTGCAACAGGTTCGGTGGCGCGCAGGCAGGCGACGCGGCGGCGCGGCCCCGGCGCAAAGACCGGGGGCAGCGCCTTGCCGCAGGCTGGCAGGGCGATGGGGCAGCGCGGCGCGAACGAACAGGCGGCCGGCGCGGATTCCAGCGCCGGCGGCGCACCCGGAATGGCGTTCAGCCGCGCCCCGCGCGCCACGTCGTGCAGGTTGGCCGCCAGCAGCCCCCGGGTATAGGGGTGGCGGGCGTCGCGGATGATTTCATGCGTGGTGCCTTCCTCGGCGATCTGGCCGGCGTACATCACCGCCACCCGTTCCGAGATTTCCACCGCGACGCCAATGTCATGGGTGACGAATATCACCCCCATGCCGAAATCCTTCTGCAACTCGCGCAGCAGCAAAAGGATCTGGATCTGCACCGTGGCATCCAGCGCCGTGGTGGGTTCATCCGCCAGCAGCAGCTTGGGCTTGCAGGCCAGCGCCAGCGCGATCATCACCCGCTGCCGCATGCCCCCCGAAAGCTCGTGCGGGTAGTTGTGCAGGCGCCGGTTGGCCGACGGGATGCGCACGCGGTTCAGCATTTCCAGCGCGACGGACATGGCGTTGGCCTTGTCCAGCCCCTCGTGGCGCATCACCGATTCCGCGATCTGGTGGCCGATGGTATAGACCGGGTCCAGCGCAAGCGCCGGTTCCTGGAACACCATCGACACTTCCTTGCCGCGATAGCGTTGCAGCGCGCGGCCCCGCAGCGACAGCACGTCGATGCCGTTCACATGCATCGACCCGTCGATCTGCGTGCGCCTGGGCGGCAGCAGGCCCAGCAACGCCTTCAGCGTCACCGACTTGCCCGACCCGGATTCCCCCAGCAGGGCCAGCGTCTCGCCCTGCTTCATGGCAAGCGAGACGTTGTTGATCGCGTGCACGGTGCGCTTGCCCGAGAATTTCACCGACAGGTTCCGGATATCCAGAAGATCGCTCACCGGTCATCCTCCGGGTTGGGGGCGGGGGGAAGCGCGGTCCAGAAGATCTCGCGCCGGGGGGATTTGCCGGACAGGATCATGGCAGGCCCCCCTGCCCCGCATCCGGATGCCCCGAGCCCGGGTCATAGAGATGGCAGGCCACCATATGCGCGGCGTTGCGATCCAGCCCGGCAAGTTTCGGCGCCCTTGCCTTGCACACATCGGACGCAAAGCGGCAGCGGGTGTGAAAGCGGCATCCAGGCGGCGGGTTGATCGGGTTGGGCGGATCGCCCGCAAGGGGGGGCACCTCGGTGCGGTTGTCGGGATCCATCGACGGCATCGCGGAAAACAGCGAGCGCGTGTAGGGATGCGCCTGTTCTTCCCAGATCGAATCCACCGGCGCGATTTCCACCACCTCGCCCAGGTACATCACCAGGATGCGGTCCGAGATGTAGCGCACCACGTTCAGATCGTGGCTGATGAAGATATAGGTCAGCCCGAATTCTGCCCGCAGGTCGGACAGCAGGTTCAGCACCTGCGCTTCGACCGACTTGTCCAGCGCTGACACCGCCTCGTCCAGCACCACAAGGCGCGGAGACATGGCCAGCGCGCGGGCGATGTTGACCCGCTGGCGCTGCCCGCCCGACAATTCATGCGGGTAGCGATGGGCAAAGCGGTTCGGGTCCAGCCCCACGCGGTCCATCAGGCGGCGCGCGCGGCCCTCGGGGTCGTCCAGCCCCTGCACCCGCGCGCCAAACGCGACCGACGCCAGGATCGTCATGCGCGGGTTCAGCGTGGCATAGCTGTCCTGGAACACCATCTGCACGCCGCGGCGCAGATCCTTCAGCGACAGGCTTTCCCCCAGCGCGTTGCCATCAAAGATGATCTCGCCCGCGTCCTTGTCCGTCAGGCCGATCAGCAGCTTGGCGGTGGTGGACTTGCCGCAGCCGGATTCGCCCACGATACCCAGGGTTTCGCCCTTGGCGACGGCAAAGCTGACGCCGTCGACCGCCTGCACCTGCGCCTGCGTGCGGCCCAGGATGCCGCCGCGCACGGGGAAATATTTACGCAGGGATTTCACCGTGATCAGCGGCTGCGCGGGGCCGCCGGTATCGGCGGCGGGGGTGTAATCAGTCGCGGACATTCATCGCGCTCCTCAGACCGTCGGACAGCAGGTTCAGGCACAGCGAGGTGACAAAGATCATCACGCCCGGCAGCGCCGACAGCCACGGGTTGACGTAGATGGCCGATCGCAGCGTGTTCAGCATCAGCCCCCATTCGGGTTCGGGCGGGCGTACGCCGATGCCCAGGAACGACAGCCCTGCGGCCAGGATCATGCAAACGCTGGTCAGCGAGGTTGCATAGACAAAGATCGGCGACAGCACGTTGCCGATCACATGCACCCGGATCACCGTCAGCGCGTTGGCCCCGGTGGCGCGCGCCGCATCGATGTAATCCAGCGCGCGCACCCCCGAGGTGACCGCTTCGGCCACGCGGGGG
>CAXICP010000005.1:0-29153 GCA_964022595.1 uncultured Salipiger sp. | reverse complement strand
CGCTGCTGCCCACCATGGGCGGCCAGACCGGGCTGAACACCTCGCTTCGGCTCGAGGAAATGGGCGTGCTGGAAAAATACGGCGTCGAGATGATCGGCGCCAAGCGCGAGGCCATCGAAATGGCCGAAGACCGCGCGCTGTTCCGCGAAGCGATGGACCGCATCGGGCTGGAAAACCCCGCCGCCACCATCGTGACTGCCCCCAAGAAGGCCAACGGCAAGGCCGATCTTGATGCGGGCGTGGCCAAGGCGCTTGAGGCGCTGACCGACATCGGTCTTCCCGCGATCATCCGCCCCGCCTTTACCCTTGGCGGCACCGGCGGCGGCGTCGCCTACAACCGCGAGGATTACATCCACTATTGCCGCAGCGGCATGGATGCATCCCCCGTCAACCAGATCCTGGTCGACGAATCGCTGCTGGGCTGGAAGGAATTCGAGATGGAGGTGGTCCGCGACAAGGCGGACAACGCCATCATCGTCTGCGCCATCGAAAACGTCGACCCCATGGGCGTGCACACCGGCGATTCGATCACCGTGGCCCCGGCGCTGACCCTGACCGACAAGGAATACCAGATCATGCGCAACGGCAGCATCGCCGTTCTGCGCGAGATCGGCGTGGAAACCGGCGGGTCCAACGTACAATGGGCGGTGAACCCGGAAAACGGCCGCATGGTCGTGATCGAGATGAACCCCCGCGTGTCGCGCTCGTCCGCGCTCGCGTCCAAGGCGACCGGTTTCCCGATTGCCAAGATCGCCGCCAAGCTTGCCGTCGGCTACACGCTGGACGAGCTGGACAACGACATCACCAAGGTGACGCCCGCCAGCTTCGAGCCGACCATCGACTACGTGGTCACCAAGATCCCGAAATTCGCGTTCGAGAAATTCCCCGGCTCGGAACCCCACCTGACCACCGCGATGAAATCCGTGGGCGAGGCGATGGCCATCGGCCGCACCATCCACGAATCGCTGCAAAAGGCGCTGGCGTCGATGGAATCCGGGCTTACCGGCTTTGACGAGATCGCCATCGACGGCGCGCCCGAGAAATCCGCCGTGATCAAGGCGATCAGCCAGCAGACCCCGGACCGCATGCGCACCATCGCGCAGGCCATGCGTCACGGGCTGAGCGATGACGAAATCCACGCCACCACCATGTTCGACCCGTGGTTCCTGGCCCGCATCCGCGAAATCGTCGAGACCGAAGCCGAGATCCGCGAAAACGGGTTGCCGCAGGACGAAGACGGCATGCGCGAGCTCAAGATGATGGGCTTTACCGATGCACGGCTGGCCAAGCTGACCGGCTTTTCGGAAAAGGACGTGCGCAAGCGGCGCACTGCGCTGGGGGTCACGGCGGTGTTCAAGCGCATCGACACCTGCGCCGCCGAATTCGAAGCCCAGACGCCCTACATGTATTCCACCTACGAACACCCGATGATGGGCGAGGTGGAATGCGAATCGCGCCCCTCGGACCGCAAGAAGGTGGTGATCCTTGGCGGTGGCCCGAACCGCATCGGCCAGGGCATCGAATTCGACTATTGCTGCTGCCACGCCTGTTTCGCGCTGTCCGATGTCGGCTACGAAACCATCATGATCAACTGCAACCCGGAAACCGTGTCGACCGACTACGACACGTCCGACCGGTTGTATTTTGAACCGCTGACCTTTGAACACGTGATGGAAATCCTGCGGGTCGAGCTGGAAAACGGCACGCTGCACGGCGTCATCGTGCAGTTCGGCGGGCAGACCCCGCTGAAGCTGGCCAACGCGCTGGAAGCCGAGGGCATCCCCATTCTTGGCACCACGCCCGACGCCATCGACCTTGCCGAAGACCGCGAACGGTTCCAGGCGCTGGTGAACCAGCTTGGCCTCAAGCAGCCCAAGAACGGCATCGCCTCGACCGACGCACAGGCGCTGGCCATCGCCGAAGACATCGGCTTTCCGCTGGTGATCCGCCCGTCCTACGTGCTGGGCGGGCGCGCTATGGAAATCGTGCGCGACATGGCCCACCTGGAACGCTACATCCGCGAGGCGGTCGTGGTGTCCGGCGACAGCCCCGTGCTGCTGGACAACTACCTGTCCGGCGCGACGGAACTGGACGTTGACGCGCTGTGCGACGGCGAGGCGGTGCATGTCACCGGCATCATGCAGCACATCGAGGAAGCTGGCGTGCATTCGGGCGACAGCGCCTGCTCGCTGCCCCCCTATTCGCTGCCCAAGGACATCATCGAAGAGATCAAGCGCCAGACCGAGGCGCTGGCCCGCGCGCTGCACGTCGTCGGCCTGATGAACGTGCAATTCGCCGTCAAGGGCACCGACATCTACCTGATCGAGGTGAACCCCCGCGCCTCGCGCACCGTGCCCTTCGTGGCCAAGGCGACCGACAGCGCCATCGCGTCCATCGCCGCGCGCATCATGGCCGGCGAGCCGCTGTCGAACTTCCCCCTGCGCGAAGGCTACGCGCTGGATGCGGATTACGACACCGACGTGCCGATGGCCGACCCGATGACGCTCGCCGATCCGGACATGCCCTGGTATTCGGTGAAAGAGGCGGTGCTGCCCTTCGCCCGCTTCCCCGGCGTCGACACGATCCTGGGGCCGGAAATGCGCTCGACCGGCGAGGTCATGGGCTGGGACCGGTCCTTCCCGCGCGCCTTCCTCAAGGCGCAGATGGGCGCGGGCACCGACCTGCCGACCGAAGGTTCGGTATTCGTGTCGATCAAGGACGACGACAAGACCGACCAGATGATCGAAGCGGCGCAGGTGCTGGCGGGCATGGGCTTTACCATCGTGGCCACCAGCGGCACCGCAAGCTTCCTTGAAGCGGCCGGAATCACCTGCACGCGGGTGAAAAAGGTCTACGAAGGGCGCCCCAACGTGGTCGACACGATGAAGGATGGCGGCATCCAGCTGGTGCTCAACACCACCGAAGGGTCCGCCGCGGTCGAGGATTCGCGCGAGATCCGGTCGGTGGCGCTGTATGACAAGATCCCGTATTTCACGACCGCAGCGGGCGCGCATGCGGCCGTGATGGCGATGAAATCGCGCGAGGAAGGCGAACTTGTCGTGAAAAGCCTGCAGGGCTGATACCGGCAGGTCTGGTCAGATCAGATCCAGCGGCGGCGCGCCGCTGGATCCCCACGCGGGAACATGCCGCCCCGAAAACCCCGGGCGGCGCGGCGTTACCAGCCGCCGGAAATCCCGACCTCTGCCGTGCCGCCGATGGTCACGTTGACGCCCGTTTGGGGTTTCGGCTTGGGCGGGATCGGGGGGCCGTCCGCCCCGCATCCGGCCATCAGGGCAGCCAGCCCCAGGGCGATGACGATCTTCATCCAAGGATCTCCTTCCAGCGGGCGACCTGTTCACGCACGCGCACCGGCGCGGTGCCGCCATAGCTCAGGCGGCTTGCCACGGAATTATGCACGCCCAGCACGTCGAAGATACCGCTTGTGATCGACGCGCTGACCGATTGCATGTCTTCCAGCGACAGGTCGGGCAGATCGCAGCCTTTCCTTTCGGCCATGGCCACCAGCGCGCCGGTGACGTGATGCGCCTCGCGGAAGGGCAGGCCGGTTTCGCGCACCAGCCAGTCGGCCAGATCGGTCGCGGTGGAAAAACCCGCCGATGCGGCGGCTTCCAGGTTGGCGACATTGGCGGTCATGTCGCGCACCATGCCTTCCATCGCGGCAAGCGCCAGCATCAGGTTGTCGGCGGCGTCGAACACCTGTTCCTTGTCTTCCTGCATGTCCTTGGAATAGGCCAGCGGCAGCCCTTTCATCACCGTCATCAGCGCAACATTCGCGCCGAAGATGCGTCCGATCTTGGCGCGGATCAGCTCTGCCGCGTCGGGGTTCTTTTTCTGCGGCATGATCGACGAGCCGGTGGAAAAGCGATCCGACAGCGCGACAAAACGGAACTGGGCGGACGACCAGATCACCAGCTCTTCGGCAAAGCGCGACAGGTGCATGGCGCAGATGCTGGCGGCGCCGAGGAAATCCAGCGCGAAATCGCGGTCGCTGACGGCATCCAGCGAATTCGCGGCGGGGCGGTCGAACCCAAGCGCCTGCGCGGTCATGTGGCGGTCGATGGGGAACCCGGTGCCGGCCAACGCGGCGGCGCCAAGCGGGCTTTCGTTCATGCGGGCGCGGGCGTCGCGCACGCGCGACAGGTCACGCGCGAACATTTCCACATAGGCCATCATGTGGTGGCCCCAGGTCACCGGCTGCGCGGTTTGCAGGTGGGTGAACCCGGGCATGACCCAGTCGGCGCCCGCTTCGGCCTGCCCCACAAGCGCGCGGATCAGCGCCAGCAGCCCCTGTTCGAACGCGTCGAACTGGTCGCGCACCCACAGCTTGAAATCCGTCGCGACCTGGTCGTTGCGCGAGCGGCCCGTGTGCAGGCGGCCCGCCGGTTCGCCGACCACCTCTTTCAGACGTGCCTCGACGTTCATGTGGATGTCTTCCAGCGCGGTCGAGTACGCGAAATCGCCGCTTTCGATCTCTGACAGTACCGTGAGCAGGCCTTCCCGGATCGCGCTTGCGTCGCTATCACTGATGATGCCCGTGGCGGCCAGCATGGCGGCGTGGGCCCTTGAACCGGCGATATCCTGCGCCGCGAGCCGCTTGTCGAACCCGATCGAGGCGTTGATCGCCTCCATGATCGCATCGGGCCCGGCGGCAAAGCGGCCGCCCCACATCTGGTTCGAGGTCTTGTCCGACATGCTGATGCCTCCGGGAGGAAAAATGAGAAATCTGGCGCTCGCGCTCCTGTATACCGCCGCTGCGGCGCTTGCAAATCCGGCCATGGCCGACATCGCCGCCGCAGACGCGCTGCGCGATGGCGACATGAAGAAGCTGAACTTCCACGCCGCGCCGAAACCGGCCGGAGACGCAGATTTCACCACCTTCGACGGCGCGCCGCTGAACCTGTCCGACTGGCAGGGAAAGTGGGTGCTGGTGAATTTCTGGGCGACCTGGTGCGCGCCCTGCCGCAAGGAAATGCCCGCGCTGTCGGCGCTGCAATCGGACCTTGGCGGCGATGCGTTCGAGGTCGTCACCATCGCCACGGGGCGCAACCCGCCCCCCGCGATGCAGGATTTCTTTGACGAGATCGGCGTCGACAACCTGCCGCTGCACCGCGATCCGAAATCCGGGCTGGCGCGGCAGATGGGCGTGCTGGGCCTGCCGATCACCGTGATCCTGAACCCCGCCGGCGAAGAGGTGGCGCGGCTTCAGGGCGATGCGGACTGGCAATCCGATGCCGCCCGCGCGGTGCTGACGGCGCTGATGGCACCCGAAAGCTGACGCGGCAAACGGGCGTCAGCGGCAGTAGGCCCCGCCGCGATGGCGCGCGGTGTCGTAATGCAGGTGATCTTCGTGATAGCCATCGGACCCAGGCCCCAGCGTGGTGCCGAAGATCCCGCATCCGGCCTTGTGCAACCGCCGCAGCGCCCGTCCTTCGCGCCCGGAATGCCAATCCTGCAGGACGCTGATTTCATCGCCGTTGGCCAGGAAGATGCCCGAGATGTCGATGGCATGGCCCTTGCCATGCTCGCTGACCTTGGCGCCCGGCACGTTGTTGCGTGACCGGCAGGAATAATGCGCCGCGACGCGCAGGCCCGCCGCGCCCCCGCCAAGCCTGCCGACGGACGGCTTCACGCCTTTGTCGACCCAGCGCTTCAGGGCCTTGGCCGTGGTGCAATCCAGCATGGCCTGCTGGCTGAGCATGACGCCAGAAACCGAACGCACCTTGACCGCGTCCTCGATCCCGCAGCCCTGGATGCGGCCCGGCACAAAGCCCACCGGTTCACCCTGGATCGCCGGATCACCGCAGACGGCGCCCTTGCGCCGCGCCTCGCGCTGCGACATCACCCGGTGCACAAGGCTGTCGGGCCGAAGCGCGGGCAGCCGGGACAGCCCCACCGCCTGCGGCGAGGCCCCGGCGAACGCCATGGCCGGCGCCTTGGGCGCAAGGCCCGCAATGCCGGCGGATTTCAGGCGCGCGCCAAGCTCGGCCTGCACCTGCGCGCCATCCACCTGTGCCTTGTGCGGCGGGCGAAGCGAGCTGACCGGAGCCTCGGCCATCGCCTGACCGGCAAGCGCCAGAACCACAAGCGTCAGCCCCAATCGCATCGTCAGCCGTCCTTTCTGATCCGCCCGAAGTCGGGCGCGTCGGTGTCCTGCCCGGCTTCAAGGATGCCGCGGCGGATGCTGCGCGTGTGCGTAAAGTAGTCGAAAAGCGCATCGCCGTCGCCGGTGCGGATGGCCCGTTGCAGCGCGAAAAGCTCTTCGGTGAACCGCCCCAGGATTTCCAGCGCGGCGTCCTTGTTGGTCAGGAACACGTCGCGCCACATGGTCGGATCGCTTGCGGCGATGCGGGTGAAATCCCTGAAACCGGCGGCCGAGAACTTGATGACCTCCTGGTCCGACACGCGGCGCAGATCGTCCGCCACGCCCACCATCGTGTAGGCGATAAGGTGCGGCACATGGCTGACCACGGCGCAGACTAGGTCGTGATGCGCCGGTTCCATCCGTTCGGTGTTGGCGCCCAGCGCCTGCCAATAGGTTTCAAGCCGCGCCGTCGCCTCTTCGGGTGCGCCATCGGGCACGATCAGGCACCAGCGATTGTCGAACAGGCTGGCAAAGCCGGATTCGGGACCGGAATGTTCGGTGCCGGCCATCGGGTGGGCGGGCACGAAATGCACGCCTTCGGGCAGGTGGGGCGCGACGGCTTCGATGACGGACGCCTTGACCGACCCCACGTCGGTCACGGTGCAACCGGGTTTCAGATGCGGCGCGATGGCGGCCGCGATGCCCCCCATGGCGCCCACAGGCACCGCAAGAACCACCAGATCCGCGTCTCTGACCGCCTCTTCGGCGCTGTCGCAGACCGTGTCGCACAGGCCGATGCGGCGCGCGGTCTCGCGCGTGGCCTCGGACCGGGCGTAGCCGGTGACGTGGCCGTCCATGCCCGCGCGGCGCATGGCCCGGAACATCGACGAGGCGATCAGCCCCAGTCCGATCAGCGCAACGCGGGGATAGCTCATCGTGCGCCGGCCTTGAAAAGCCCGATGCAATGCGCGACCCGGCGGCACGACGCCTCGTCGCCGACGGTGATGCGCAACGCGGCGGGCAGCTTGTACCCGGTGACGCGCCGCACGAGGATGCCTTGCGATTGCAGGAAGGTATCGCAGGCTTCGGCTTCTTCGGGGCTGCCGAAACGGGCAAGCACGAAATTGGCCGTCGACGCATCCGAGGGCACGCCGTGTTCGGCCAGCGCCTCGGCCAGCCAGGCCCGCCAGCGGGTGTTTTCCTCGCGCGATTTCTCGACATGGGCGGTGTCGCGGATCGCGGCCTCGGCGGCCTTGAGCGCGACATTCGACAGGTTGAAGGGCTGGCGGATGCGGGTCAGCACGTCGATGATGTGCTGCGGGCCATAGCCCCAGCCAACGCGCATGCCGCCCAGACCGTAAAGCTTGGAAAAGGTGCGGGTCATCACCACGTTCTGCCGCGATTCGACCAGGCGCGCGCCGCCATCGTCGGCGTCGACATATGCCGCATAGGCGCCGTCAAGCACCAGCACCGCCTGGGGCGGGATGTTGTCGGCAAGCCGTTCGATTTCGGCCAGGCCGATCATCGTGCCGGTCGGGTTGTTGGGATTGGCGATGAACACCAGCTTGGTGCGATCGTTGCAGGCGGCCAGGATATTGTCGACGCAGACCACGCGCTCGCGTTCGGGGACCTCGACCGGGGTGGCCCCGACCGCGCGCGCAAGAATCGCGTACATGGCAAAGCCGTGTTCTGTATGGATCACCTCGTCGCCGGGGCCGGCATAGGCCTGCGCGAGAAACTGCAGCACCTCATCCGAGCCGACGCCGCAGATGATGCGGCCCGGGTCCAGGGAATGCACCTCGGCTATGGCAGAGCGAAGCTCGGCATGGTCGGTCGAGGGGTAGCGATGCATCTCGTGCACCACGCGGCGCACCGCGTCCTGCGCCGCCGCAGAGGGCCCGAACGGGTTCTCGTTCGAGCTGAGCTTGATGACATTGCTCACGCCATCCACGCTCGACTTTCCGCCGACGTAAAGCGCGATATCCATGATACCCGGCTGCGGCTCGATGCCCGCCATTGTCGTCACCCCCGGAAACGTTGCCGAAACCTTCTAACTTGCACCGCCCCGCATGACCAGACGCGCCGCCCTGCACCCGGAAAATTCGTCTGAAATTTCCCGGGCGCGCATTTCCGGGCGAACCCGAGGTTTTATCATGTGAAAATCTTCATGCGGCGCGGCGTGTGCCTAGACGACAACCTCGCGCCGTTCCTGGTCGCCGACCGAGAACACGCGCTTGTAGCGGGCGATTTCGTCGGCGGGGCCCATCGCCTTGTTGGGATTGTCCGACAGCTTGACCGTCGGGCGCCCGTTCGCCTCGACCGCCTTGCACACCAGACTGAAGGGGGCAAGGCGGTCGTCCGGGGTCAGGCCGCGGAAATCGTTGGTCAGCAACGTGCCCCAGCCGAAACTCACGCGGACCCGTTCATGAAAGCGCCTGTGCAGTTCGATCATCTTTTCCACGTCCAGCCCGTCGGAAAAGATCACCAGCTTGCGTGCCGGGTCCTCGCCGCGCGCGCGCCACCACGCGATGGCGGCTTCGGCGCCGGCCTCGGGCGCGCCGCTGTCGATGCGGATGCCGGTCCAGCCCGCCAGCCAGTCGGGCGCGCGGTCAAGAAAACCCGCCGTGCCGTAGGTATCCGGCAGGATGACCCGAAGGTTTCCCGAATGTTCCTGATGCCAGTCGGCCAGCACGTCGTAGGGCGCGCGCGCAAGCGCCGCGTCATCTTCGGCCAGGGCGGCATAGACCATCGGCAGTTCATGGGCATTGGTCCCGATCGCCTCAAGGTCGCGGTTCTTCGCGATCAGGCAGTTGGACGTGCCCGTGAAACGATCGGCCAGACCTTCGGTCATGGCCTGAACGCACCAATCCTGCCACAGGAAGCTGTGCCGTCGCCGCGTTCCGAAATCCGCGATGCGCAGGCCCGGCTCGTCGCGCAACCGTTCCACCTTTTCCCAAAGCTTGGCGGTGGCGCGGGCGTACAGCACCTGCATCTCGAATTTCTTCATGTCATTCAGAACCGCGCGGCCGCGCAGTTCCATCAGCACCGCCAGCGCCGGGATTTCCCACAGCATGACCTCGGGCCAGGCCCCTTCGAAGGTCAGCTCGTACTGATCCCCGACGCGTTCCAGGTGGTACGGCGGCAGGCGAAGATTTTCGAACCATTCCATGAAATCGGGGCGGAACATCTGCCGCTTGCCGTAGAATGTGTTGCCGCGCAGCCAGGTCGATTCCCCGCGCGTAAGCGACAATGACCGGATGTGGTCAAGCTGTTCACGCAGCTCGCCTTCGTCGATCAGCCGCGCAAGCGGGACATGTTTCGACCTGTTGATAAGGCTGAACGTGACCTTCACGTCCGGCCGGTTGTGAAACACCGACTGGCACATCAACAACTTGTAGAAATCGGTATCGATCAGCGAACGGACGATCGGGTCGATCTTCCACTTGTGGTTCCAGACTCGTGTGGCGATGTCCAAAGCTTGGCCTCGTGCGCAGGGGTCGGGGACCCTGATACGCCATCAACACCTTGCGGTCCAACCGGAATTTCCCCCTCGCCGCGCTGGATGCCGGCGGATTGCGCGCGCGCAAGGGCCGCGACCAGCGCGCTTTTGCGCAGCGGCTTGCACAGGAAATCGTCCATTCCCGCTTCCATGCAGGCATCGCGGTCGCTGTCAAAGGCGTTTGCCGTCAGCGCGATGATCCAGGGCTGCGGGCCGTCCATCGCGCGGATCGACCGGGTTGCGGCGATCCCGTCCAGCACCGGCATCGACATGTCCATCAGCACCACGTCCGGAGGATGCCTGACCACCTGTTCCACCGCCTCGCCGCCGTTCACCGCCTCGGTGATTTCCATGGGCAGATCCGCAAGGAAACGCTTTACCAGCAAGCGGTTGGTGCGGTTGTCTTCGGCCAGAAGAAGGCGCAGCGGCGCCAGGGTTCTTCGTTCGATCGATGGATCGGCGAGCTTTGGCGCCCCGGCGTCGGCGTCCGCAAGGGCAAGCTTCAGCGACAATTCGAAACAGGCGCCGCGGTCCTGCACGGGGCACAGGCGAAGCCCACCGCCCATGCGCTCGGCGATCTGGCGCGAAATCGAAAGGCCAAGGCCCGTGCCGCCGTACCGCCGCGTGGTGTCGGTATCGGCCTGTTCGAACTGATCGAAAATCTCGTGTTCACGGTCCGGCGGCACGCCGATTCCGGTATCCTGCACGCGGATCGCAAGATCGACGATATCACCCCCGGTTCGTGCGCGCGTGGACAGGGTGACCCCGCCCGTATCGGTGAATTTCACCGCGTTTCCAAGAAGATTGATCAGGATCTGCCGCAGTCGCCCGCTGTCGCCAAGCACCATGTCGGGCAGCGGCGCCTCGTGACAGATGTCGAGGTACAGCCCCTTTTCGCGGGCCTGCGGGCGCAGGATGTCCGATGCTTCGCGCAGGCAGGTGCGCAGCGAGAACGGCTCTTCGAGAATAGCCACCTTGTCCGCTTCAAGTTTGGAATACTCGAGAATGTCGTTGATGATCTTCAGCAGCGCCTCGGCAGAGCTGCGGATCGTCATCACGCAGCCTTCCTGATCGTCGGTCAGTGGCGAATCGGTCAGGATGTCGGTCATTCCGATCACGCCGTTCATCGGGGTGCGGATTTCGTGGCTCATCGTCGCAAGGAAGGCGGTCTTGGCGCGGGCGCCCGCCTCGGCGCGTTCCTTGGCGTCGGCAAGTTCGCTGGCGCGTTGGCGCGCCTCGGTGATGTCGCGTTCCGTCACGATCATCTCGGCCAGCTTGCCGTTTTCGTCCATCACCGGAGAAAACGCCGCCTCGACCCAGATCTTGCGACCGTCCTTGGTGAAATTCGGAAATTCGGTGCGCACCGGCTCGCCCGCAAAGGCGCGTTCGATGACGGCGTCGAACTGATCGGTATCGTCATCGGGCCGGGTAAAGGCATCCGAGGGGTTTCGCCCGACCACCTCGTCGAAGGTATAGCCCTTCATCCGGGTCAGCCCGTCGTTGACCCACAGGATCCGCATGTCCGAATCCAGCAGCATGATCGCATCGTTGGCATGGCGCGCGATCAGCGCAAGCTGGCGCACCTCGTCGCGCGATTGCACCAGTTCGGCATTGGATTTCGCCAGTTCGACCTGGCCCAGCAGCAACTGCCGTTCATCGGCGACGCGGCGGCGTTCCAACCCGTTGGAATAGCTCAGGAACACATAGGCATTGAACGCCAGCATCGACAGCCCGAACGCGTTGTAGAAAAGCCCTTCGACGCTTTCCTCCCGAAGCAGTTCGGCGGCGAACCCCGTGATCGCCGTTGCGGAATAGATCCCGATTCGAAGATTGGCCGCCGCTTCGTGATAACGCCGCACGACCCCGGCGTTGAACACTGCTGCCGCAAGGAAGGCGAAACTGAAAAGCGACGCTTCGCCACTGACGGCGGTGGCCTGCGCGATCACCACCGTGGCGGCGATGGTCAACGCCTGCGCCCCGGCGGTCAGCGTTGTCAGCAGCAGCACCCGTGCCACCGCTACGCGGCGTTTCCACCGCGCGGGCACCCGGCTTAAAGCCGCGCAATCCACCGCCTCGCCCAGCAGGGCCAGCACGACCACCATCACCCCGTAGACCGGTGACACCAGCATGCCCAGCGCGATGCTGCCGCCGACCGTCGCGATCTGACGGGCGACGAAATGGCGCACGCGGCCGCGCGCATAGCGCTTGAGCAACCCCTCGGGGCTGTTCCTCAGTTCGAATATCGCAAGCGATTGGTCTTCGGCGCGTGTTTCGGACATCTTCAGGCTCTCGGGTCCGTGATCCAACCCTTGTAGCCCGTGGAAAGTTAAGATTTGGGCAAGGGATCAGGAAAGAGTGACCCCTGCCCCGATCATCCGCTCGCGCGCCCCCGCCATTGAGCCGTTCAGGTCGATGCCCCGGCACAGCGCCTCGTCCACGCTGACATCGAACCCCAGATCCGCCGCGTCGATCGCCGAGAAGGCGACGCAGAAATCCGTCGCCAGCCCCACCAGCGTCAGCGCCGTGATGCCCCGGCTTCGCAGGTAGCCTTCCAGCCCGGTTGGGGTCGCGTGGTCGTTTTCGAAGAAGGCGCTGTAGCTGTCGATGCCCGGGCGAAACCCCTTGCGGATCACCAGGTCGGCGCGATCCGTATCCAGCGCCGGGTGAAATTGGGCGCCCTCGCTGCCCTGCACGCAGTGATCCGGCCACAGCACCTGCGGCCCATAGGGCATGTCGATCACGTCAAGCGGGGCCTTGCCCGAATGCTGGCTGGCAAAGGACGAATGCCCGCGCGGATGCCAGTCCTGCGTCAGGATCACCGCGTCGAACCCGGGCATCATCGCGTTGATCGGCGCGACGATCTGGTCGCCGCCCGTCACGGCAAGGGCGCCCCCCGGGCAGAAATCGTTCTGGACATCGATGACGACAAGCGCGCGCATGGGCAGTCTCCGGCTGTTGCGCGGCGATCCTCCCGCTTGCCCCGGCGCGATGCAAGGCGTAAATCGGCGCCCATGTTCACCGTCTGCGCGCTTTATCATTTCACCCGTTTCGACGATCCCGCCGCCCTGCGGGAGCCTCTGCTTGACTGCTGCCGAAAGGGCGGCGTGACCGGCACGCTTTTGCTGGCAGGCGAAGGCATCAACGGCACCATCGCGGGCCCCGCCGCGGGGATCGAGGCGGTGCGCGCGCATATCCGAACCCTGCCCGGCTGTGCCGCGTTCGAATCCAAGCTGTCGACGGCCCGCGAACGCCCGTTCGCGCGCATGAAGGTGCGCCTGAAGCGCGAGATCGTCACCATGGGCCAGCCCGGCGTCGATCCGCGCGCCTCGGTCGGGCATTATGTCGAACCGGCCGACTGGAACGCGCTGATCCGCTCGCCCGACGTGGCGGTCATCGACACGCGCAACGCCTACGAGACCGCCATTGGTACGTTCGAAGGCGCCATCGACCCCGAAACCGAAAGCTTCCGAGATTTCCCCGAATGGTGGGAAGCGAACCGTGATCGGTTTCACAACAAGCGCATCGCGATGTTCTGCACCGGCGGCATCCGCTGTGAGAAATCCACCAACTGGCTGCTAAGCCAAGGGGTGGAAGAGGTTTATCACCTCAAGGGCGGCATCCTGAAATACCTTGAGGAAACGCCCCCCGAAGACAGCACCTGGCAGGGCGAATGCTTTGTCTTCGACGGGCGCGTGTCGGTCGGGCACGGCCTGCGCGAAGGGCCGCACCTGCTGTGCCATGCCTGCCGCCGCCCGATCCTGCCCGAGGATCGCGAGCGCCCCGAATACGAACACGGGGTCGCGTGCCACCACTGTGCCGGGGAAAGTTCGGACGACGACAAGGCTCGGTTCCGCGAACGTCAGAAGCAGATCGCGCTCGCCCGGGCGCGGGGCGAGCGGCACCTGCATGCGGATGTTCCCGACGACACGCCCTTCTGATCCGCCTCGCGGTCAGAAATAGCTGCGCACCAGCGCGCCGGCCAGCAGCGCCCAGCCATCCGCCACCACGAAGAAGGCCAGCTTGAACGGCAGCGACACGATCGCGGGCGGCACCATCATCATGCCCATCGACATCAGCACCGCCGCGACCACAAGGTCGATGATGAGGAAGGGCAGGAAGATCAGGAACCCGACCTGAAAGGCCCGCGCCACTTCGGACAGCATGAAACTGGGAATCAGCACCGACAGCGGCGCCTCGGGGGCCAATGCGGTGCCGCGGGCGTCGGGCCTGAGGTCGGCCATGCTGGCAAAGGTGTTGGGATCGGTCCGCCCGGCCATGAACCCGCGAAACGGTTCAAGCGTAAGGGAAACGGCTTCTTCGATGTCGATCTGTTCCTCGACCAGCGGCTGCAGGCCGTTTTCCCAGGCGGCGGTAAAGGTCGGTTCCATCACGTAATAGGTCAGGAACAGCGCAAGGCTCACGATCAGCATGTTGGGGGGGGACTGTTGCAGCCCGACCGCCTGGCGCAGGATCGACAGCACCGTCACCAGGAACGGAAAACAGGTGATCATGATCGCGATGCCGGGCGCGAGGCTTAGCAGCGTGATCAGCGCGATCAGCTGAAGGCTGGCCGCGGTCACGGAGTTCCCCCCGCCAAGATCCAGCGTCAGTTCCTGCGCAGAGGCAGGCCCGGCGATGCCGAGAAGCATCGCCAGGGCAATTGGCAAAAGGGCGCGCATCGCTCAGGACGGTTTCTTCAGGTCGATCACTTCGGTCAGCCGGACGGCAAGCTGCCCGTTTTCGCCGCCTTCCATCACCTCAAGCGCGCCGATGCCGATCAACCGGTCGCCCACATACAGTTCGACCGGGTCTTCCAGCCGTTTGTCCAGGGTCAGCACGGACCCTTCCCCAAGCTTGAGCAGATCCCGCACCAGCGGTCTTGCCCGGCCGACCGAGACGGTGATCTCGATCGGGACGGAGGTGAAGGGCGTCGCCGTTTCACTGCGCGCGGCTTCGGTCTGGTCATCCATGTGCGGTCTTCCTCCGGTTGTCATGCACGAAGCCCTGCACGGCCCGCGCCACGTCCTCGACAAGCCCGCCGAGGTCGATCTGTTTTTCTGTTTCTCCGAAACGGATGTCGGCCTGACCATCGGCCAGGGTCTCGTCTTCGATCAGCGACAGCGGAAAGCCGATTTCCGGGTCCAGCAACGGTTCGACCCGGTCGGCGTGGCCCGGCGCCACCGCGATCACCACGTCAAGCATGCCGACCTCGCGCGCCATGGTCTTGAGCTGCTCGGAAATCTGCATGCCAAGCGTTTCCCGAAGCAACCCGGGCAGCAGCTTGCCCACCACGTCTTCCAGCAGCGGCGAGATGCCGTTGAGCACCTGGCCGTAGGCCTCGTGGAAGGTGAACGAAAGGTCCTGAAGGTTCTGCGCGAAATCGCTGGCGATCTTGGTGTGATCGTCGTTCTGCGACTTGATCGCGTCGTCCCAGCCGGCCTTGTACCCGGATTCAAAGGATTCAAGCTTCGCCGTTTCCAGTTCGCCGGCGTCATGCATCACCGGCATGTGCTGTGGCTCCACCTTCACTGCGCCGAAATCTTCAAGAACCTCTGCAAGAGCGTTCATTTCGCTTCCTCCTTGTCGTCAAGCCAGCTGCGCAGGATCTCGACCGTCTCGGCCTTGCGCTCTTCGATGAGGTTGCGCAGGCGGTCGACGGGGTCCTCTTCGGCGGGGGTGTCGAAATCGACCATCCCCATGCCGCCGAAGCCTTCGCCGCCGCCAAGCGTTTCAAGCGGGGCGAAATCGTCGTCTCCGCCCGACGAGATTTCGCCGTCCAGCGCATCGTTGGATCCGAAATCGCTGCCCGGCAGCGCCAGGGCGTTTCCGTCTGCCCCCGCAAGAGCCGCCTGGCCCGAGCCGGTCAGGATGGGCCGCACCACGAACAGGCCAAGCACCAGCGCCACAAGCGCAAGAACCGCGATCTTGATCAGCGTCATCGGGTCAAGCGCCATGGTGAACCAGCCCGGTTCGATCGGGCCGGTGCCCAGCCCCTCGGGGCGTTCGAACGGCATCGAGCGGATGGTGATGCGATCGCCGCGCTCTTCCTCGTACCCGACCGCCGAGGCGACCAGATCGTTCAGCGCCTCAAGTTCGGTATCGGCAAGCGGTACGAAATTCTGCGTGCCGTCTTCGGCGGTGACGAAGGTGCCGTTCACCAGCACCGCGACGGTCAGCCGCTTGACTGCGCCCGGAACGCGGGTGATCTCGCGCATGGTTTCGGACACTTCGTAATTGATGCGCTCGCGCGTCTCGTTTTCCGAGCTGGACGAGGAATCACCCCCGGCTGCGGCGTCTCCGCCGGGCAGGTTCGACGCGACCGTGACGTCGCCGCCGCCGCCCGCTTCCTGCGAGGTGCTGGTGTTTTCCTCGGTGTCGGTTGAAATGACGACACGGCTTTCGGGATCGAACTGGCGCTGCCGAATCGTTTCGCTTTCGGTCACGGTGTCGACGCTGACCTCGACAACGGCGTTGCCCTGCCCCACGCGCGCCTCGACCAAGCGCTGCACGCGGTCGCGCAGCGCGACGGCCCGGTCTTCGGCGGACTGGGTGCCGCCGGTTTCATCCTCGGCGCCGATCAGGCCGCCCTGACCGTCGATCACGGCCACCTCTTCGGGAACAAGGCCCGGCACCGCCGATGCCACAAGGTATTTCAGCGCGCGCGCCTGCGCGGGGGAAATCATGTCGCCGGTGGTGGAAACCGAAATCGACGCGGTCGGGGTGACGTCGCGCTGAAAGGGATTCGCCGACGAATTGGCCAGATGCACCCGCGCCGTCGCGATCCAGGGATTCGCGACGATGGTGCGCGCCAACTCGCCTTCCTTCGCGCGCCAATAGGCGGCGTCGAACATCTGTGACGTGGTCCCGAATCCCGACAGGCTGTCCAGAAGTTCGTAGCCCTGGTTGGAATTGGCCGGCAGGCCCTCGCTTGCAAGGGTCATGCGAAGCGCATCGCGCTGCGATTCGGGGACGAAAATCGCGCCCCCGCGCACCTCGTAATCGACGCCGCGCGCTTCCAGCGCTTCGACGACCTCGCCCGCGGCGCCGTTTTCCAGCCCCGCATATAGAAGCGTAAGCGACGGCGACGACGCCATCCGCCCCATCCCCAGGACCGCGAGAACCACCGCAAGGGTCGCCCCGATAACAATGAGCCTGCGCCGCGCGCCCAGACCATCCCAAATTTGTGCGATCTGCTGCAAGATCAACCTCCGTTCCGACCGTTCTGCTCGGTAGCTGCATCTTTGGGGCATCAGGCTTAACAATCGGTTAGTCCCTGAGCAGCTATAACGACCTTGGATCGAAGAAGAGGTCAGTCATGACGGATGCCACCGCCGACCTTCCCGATGGGGAAGGAGAAGGCAAAAAACCTTCCAAGTTGCCGCTCGTCATCGGCATCGTTCTTGCCCTTGTGGGCGGGGGCGGCGGTTTCTTCGCCGCTTTCTCGGGGATGCTGCCCATCGGCAAGGGCGGATCCGCGCAGGAACATGGTAGCGGCGAATCGGCAGACGGCGCGCATGAAACCGATGGGCCCGCCAGCGACGATCACGGCCCGGCCGCCGGAATATCGGGCCCCGCCCCCGCCGGTTCGGTCGCCTTCGTCGAACTGCCCCAGCTTGTGGTTTCCATGGGCCCGGCGTCGGGCATGCACCACCTGCGCTTTCAGGCCAGCCTTGAGGTGGTGCCGACCGCCGCCGCCGACGTCGAAACCCTGCAGCCGCGGGTGATCGACGTGATGAACAACTATCTTCGCGCCCTGGCGCCTTCGGACATCGAAGCGCCCGGCGCTCTTATCAAGATCCGGTCGCAGCTGCTGCGCCGAATCCAGATGGTCACCGGCGAGAATCGCGTGCGTGACCTTCTGATCATGGAATTCGTCTTGAACTGAGGGGACTGGAATGGAATTCATTGCCGACATCCTGCTCGCCGCCGGGGCCCTCGGGGCCGGCTTTTACTGTTTCGTCCTGTCCCGGAGACTGTCGAAATTCACCGACCTGGAAAACGGCGTCGGGGGCGCGGTCGCGCTGCTTTCGGCGCAGGTCGACGACCTGACAAGGACGCTGGATGCCGCCCAGACCACGTCGGGGGAATCCAGCGCAAAGCTTGAAGGCCTGACCAAGCGGGCCGAGGACGCGGCCAAGCGGCTTGAACTCATGATGGCCTCGATGCACGACCTGCCGGGCGATGAAACGCCTCCGAAACAGGCGGTTGGCGGCGAACCCATGTTCTTCCGGCATCCCGGAGGGTCCCGTTGATGTCGTTTTTTCGCAAGGCCAAACCGGCTGCCGGCGGCGCCAAGGCGCCCGGTGACAAGGCAAAGGCCACCGGGCGCACGCAAGCGCGGGCGCCGGCGAACGCGCGCGGGTCCGGTCGGCGGCGGGGAAAGGGCGTTCTTGCGGTCATCGGCGGGCTTCTCATCGCATCGGCGCTGACCCGGGTGGCCATTCAGGCGACCGAGGCCGTCGCGCTGGAATCCGCGGCAATGCCCGACGGCGCAAAGCAGCAAGAGGCGGCAATCTGCACCGCCGAAGAAGACATCGCCCCGGTGCTGCAGGCGCTCAACGCCCGTGAAGAGCGTGTCGCCAAGCGCGAGGCAGAGATCGAAACGCGCATGCAGGCGCTTTCGGTCGCCGAGCAGGAAATCGAACGCAAGATGGCCGCGATGGAGCAGGCCGAGATGAAGCTGCGGTCCACGCTTGCCGTCGCGAAGACCGCGGCGCAGGACGACGTCGACCGCCTGACCCAGGTCTATGCCTCGATGAAGCCGCGCCAGGCGGCGGCCCTTTTCGAAGAAATGTCGCCCGATTTCGCGGCGGGCTTTCTTGGACGCATGCGGCCCGATGCCGCGGCCGCAATCATGGCGGGGCTTACCCCGGCGACGGCCTATTCCATCAGCGCCACGCTTGCCGGGCGCAACGCCAACGCACCAAGGCAGTAACCCGCCCCAAAAGCTGCGATTCCCACGCCATCGTGAGATCGGGTTGGGGAAACTGCGCATTGCTTTCGCGTTGGGCCTGAACAAGATAGAGATGCCGCCACCCAAGGAGTCCGGTTTACATATGATCACCCGCCGCCGTTTCACGCTCACCGCCGCTGCCGGTGCCGCCATTGCAACCGCCTCTTCCGCGCTGGCCTTCGAAGTTGCGCCGAAGTTCCGCCCGCAACAGGTGCGCATCAAGCAGGATCTCAGCCCCGGCCAGATCCTGATCCTGCCGCGCGCGCATTTCCTGTATTACGTCACCGGCCCTGGCCAGGCGATCCGCTACGGGGTGGGTGTTGGCAAGGCCGGCCTGGAATTCACCGGGGATGCGATCATCGAGGTCAAGAAGGAATGGCCCACGTGGCGCCCGACCCAGGAAATGATCGAGCGTGAACCCGAAAGCTACGGCAGGTTCAAGGACAACGACTATGTCCAGCCCGGCGGCCCAAGCAACCCGCTTGGCGCGCGCGCGCTGTACCTGTTCCAGAACGGGCGCGACACGTTCTTCCGCATTCACGGCACCACCGCGCCGGAATCGATTGGCCGATCCGTGTCGAACGGCTGCATCCGCATGCTGAACGAACACGTCATCGACCTTTATGAACGCGTGCCGCTTGGAACGCCGGTGAGCGTGATCTGACCCTGCGGCGGGTATTTAACCCGCCGTTAACCACGATTGCCCCAGTTACATCAAAATTCCGCCATAAAGCTTCACGCCAGCCACCTCTGCGCCACAATCGCGCCCGATTTTCCCGCGATTAATCCTTTTGTAAGGGTTTCGGGCTCAGTCTGCTGGTGAAGAGGAAGCTGAAATGTTGATAATCGCACTTCTGGCTGGCGGGGTTCTGGGCTTTTTTTCGGCAATGACAGGATGGCTGTTGATCGGCCTTCCCGCCTTTACCGCGATCGCCCTGTATTTCGCGGTGGCCCTTGGAACTGGCCTTCTGCCTTTCGGGATCTGCGCCATGCGCACGCTGCTTTCGGGTGGTCTGCACGCAGCGAACGCCGGACGCTAAGGTCACTCCGACCCGGCGGACCGCGCAATCAGGGTTTCAACAGCCGGGCCGATCGCCGCAACGATCCGCCTGACCCCTTCCGCATTGGGATGAACCCCATCCGGCTGCATCCAGATCTTTGCATCGCCTGGCGTGCCACCTTCCGGCAAAAGCCCGGCAAAGAAATTCGGGAAAAGCAGCGCGTCATGGTCTTCGGCAAGGGCCGGGTAGATCGCATCGAACGATGCCTTGTACTGCGGCCCGTAATTGCCCGGCGCCTCCAGCCCGACGAGCAGCACCTCGACATCCTTCTGCTCTGCCACCGACAGGATGCCGCCAAGGTTTTCCTTTGTCACAGAGGGGTCGATCCCGCGCAAAAGATCGTTGCCGCCCAGCGTCAGGATCATCCCGTCGATGTCAGGGGTCAGCGACCAGTCCGCCCGCGACAGCCCGCCCGCCGAGGTATCGCCCGACACGCCCCCGTTCACGATGCGTACGTCATGGCCGCGCTCTTCCAGCCAGTTGCGCAACTGCGGTACGAAGCCGTCGCTTTCCACCAGCCCGTAGCCCTGCGTCAGGCTGTCGCCCAGCGCCAAAAGGTTCACCGGCTCCGCCGCGCCCGGCGATCCCGCGAAACCGCCCGCAAGGATCAACGCCATCAGGAACTTGTGGATGCGCGCCCCGCCCCCATATCTCGACATAGCTCTCATGATTCCCGGAAGCCCCTTCATGCCCGATCCCGTCATTGCCCTGAAAGATGTCACGTTAAGCCTGCGCGGCAATGCCGGAATGGTCGAAATCCTGCACGGCATCACGCTTGATGTCGCAAAGGGCGAAACGCTGGGCCTGATCGGCCCGTCCGGCAGCGGAAAATCGTCGCTTCTGATGGTGATGGGGGGGCTGGAACGGGCCAGCTCGGGCGTCGTGACCGCGCTGGGGCAGGACCTCACGTCGATGGACGAGGACGGGCTTGCCCGGTTCCGCCGCGATCACATGGGCGTCGTGTTCCAAAGCTTCAACCTGATTCCCACCATGACCGCGCTGGAAAACGTCGCGACCCCGCTGGAACTGGCGGGGCACGCGGATGCGTTCGATCGGGCGCGGGCCGAACTGGCGGCGGTCGGGCTGGAACACCGCACCGATCATTACCCCGCGCAGATGTCGGGGGGCGAACAGCAACGCGTGGCCCTGGCCCGCGCCGCCGCCCCGCGCCCGCACCTGCTGTTGGCCGACGAGCCGACGGGCAATCTGGACGGAGCGACGGGCGATGCGATCATGGATATGCTGTTCGGCCTGCGTGACCGCCATGGGGCGACGCTTGTGCTTGTGACCCATTCCACCACGCTCGCGCAGCGCTGCGACCGCGTGGTGCGCCTGACCGACGGGCGCGTCGACCAAACCCGCATGCGAGCCGCCGAATGAGCCTTGCCATCGCTGCCCGCTTCGCCCGGCGTGAACTGCGCGGAGGCCTGAGCGGCTTTCGCATCTTCCTGGCCTGCCTTGCCCTTGGCGTGGCGGCGATTGCCGGCGTCGGGTCCGTCCGCTCTGCCATCCAGGCGGGGCTGTCCGACCAGGGCGCGATCCTGCTGGGGGGCGACGCGCAGGCGGAATTCACCTATCGCTTCGCGACCGATCAGGAACGCGCCTGGCTGGAAAGCGTGTCGACCGCGCTGTCCGAGATCACGGATTTCAGGTCCATGGCCGTGGTCGGCGACGGAGAGACCGCCGAACGCGCGCTGACCCAGGTCAAATCGGTCGATGACGCCTATCCGCTGCTTGGGCAGGTCGCGCTGAACCCCGAAATGTCGCTGGCGCAGGCGCTGGACGGGGGCGAACATCCGGGCGCCGTCATGGCGCCGGTGCTTGCGGACCGTCTGGGGCTGACCCCCGGCGACAGTTTCAAGCTGGGGACCGGCGAATTCACCCTGTCCGCCATCCTGATGACCGAACCCGACGATGCGGGGGACGGGTTCGGGCTGGGGCCGCGCACCATCGTGCGCACCCGCGACCTGCAGGGTTCGGGGCTGCTTGCGGCCGGATCGCTGTTCGAAAGCGAATACCGCCTGACCGTCGCGCCCGGCACCGACCTGGCCGCGCTGCGCGCCGAGGCCGAAGACCGCTACGAGGGCACCGGCATCCGCTGGCGCGACGCCACCAACGGCGCCCCCGGCGTCGCCCGTTTCGTCGACCGGCTGGCGAATTTCCTTGTGCTGGTGGGGCTGTCGGGGCTTGCCGTCGGGGGCATCGGCGTTTCGGCGGCGGTGCGCGCCTATCTCGGGCGCAAGACGGCCGTGATCGCGACGCTGCGCACGCTGGGCGCCAGCCGACGGGTGATCTTTCTGACCTATTTCCTTCAGATCGGGGCGCTTAGCCTGCTTGGCATCGCGCTTGGGCTGCTGCTGGGCGCGGCGGTTCCGCTGGTGTTTGCGCCGGTCATCGCGGGGGCGCTGCCGATCCCGGTGATCTTTACCGTCTATCCCGGCCCCCTGGCCGAGGCTGCGATCTACGGCGTTCTGACCGCCCTGCTGTTCACGCTGTGGCCGCTGGCCCGCACCGAAGAGGTCCGCGCCGCCACGCTGTTCCGCGATGCGCTGGACAGCGCGCGCGCCCTGCCCGCCACTCGTTTCGTCATCGCCACGGCGGTGCTTCTGGCGGCGCTGGTCGGGGTGGCGATGGTGTTTTCGGGCAGCCCGCAGATCACGCTTTGGACAACGGGCGGCATCCTGGGGGCGCTGGTCATCCTTGCGCTTGCGGCAACCGGCATCCGGGGGCTGGCCCGGCGGGCGGTGCCGGCAGCGCGCGGCAAGCCGGTGCTACGCTGGGCACTGGGCGCCATCGGCGGGCGCCGCGACACGGCGGCATCGGTCGTGCTGTCGCTGGGGCTGGGGCTGTCGGTGCTGGCCGCGATCGGGCAGATCGACGGCAACCTGCGCGCCGCCATCGACCGCGACCTGCCCGAGGTCGCCCCGTCGTATTTCTTCGTCGATATCCAGCCCGGCCAGATCGACGGCTACATGGAACGGCTTGAAACCGACCCGGCGGTCAGCCGCATCGACACCGCACCGATGCTGCGCGGCGTGATCACGCGGATCAACGGGCAGAACGCGCAGGATGTGGCGGGCGATCACTGGGTGGTGCGCGGCGATCGGGGAATCACCTATGCGGCGCAGCCCGACGCGCGCACCATCGTCACCAGCGGCGAATGGTGGCCCGAGGATTACGACGGCCCGCCCCAGATCAGCTTTGCCCGAGAGGAAGCCGAAGAGATCGGCCTGGAACTGGGCGACGAGATCACCTTCAACGTGCTGGGCCGCGACATCACCGCCACCATCACCAGCTTTCGCGACGTGGATTTTTCCACCGCCGGGATCGGCTTTGTCATGACGCTGAACCCCGCCGCGCTGCAGGGCGCGCCGCACACCTGGATTTCCACCGTCTACGCCGAACCCGAAGCCGAGGCGCAGATCCTGCGCGACCTTGCCACGGCCTATCCCAATATCACCGCCATCCGGGTGCGCGATGCCATCGACCGCGTGGCCGAGTTGCTGGAAGGCATCGGCGCCGCGATCCGCTGGGGCGCCGCCGCGACGCTTGTGACGGGCTTTCTGGTGCTGATCGGCGCGGCAAGCGCGGGGACGGGGGCGCAGACCTACGAGGCCGCCGTGCTCAAGACCCTTGGCGCCAGCCGCGCGCGCATACTGCAAAGCTTTGCCCTGCGCTCGGCCCTGCTGGGGGCGGCGGCGGGGATCGTGGCTCTGGGCGCGGGGATCCTTGGCGGCTGGGCGGTCAGCCGGTTCATCATGGAAACCAGCTTTGCGGTGCAGTGGTCTTCGGCCACGGGCATCATCCTGGGCGGCATCCTGGCGACGCTGATCGCGGGGCTGGCGTTTGCCTGGCGTCCCCTCGCCACCCGCCCCGCCGCGGTGCTGCGCGCGCGCGAATAGGCGCCTTGCGCCCCGCGCCCGGGGCTGGCAACCCTTGGGCCAATCCCGACGCAGCCGCAGGACGTGACCCATGACCGATTCCCTTCCCATGCCGATCTCGGTGCTGAGCCGGGCGCAGAAGATCTCGATCCTCAACCTGGTGCGCCGCGCCGCCAAGGCCGAGATCATGCCCCGCTTCCGCCGGTTGGACGCGAAGGACATCGCGGAAAAGACCTCGCGCCTTGATCTTGTGACCGAAGCGGACCGCAACGCGGAGGCGATGATCGCGCGCGGCCTGCTGCGGATGTTTCCCAACGCGGTGATCGTCGGCGAAGAGGCGGTTTCCGAGAACGCCGAGGTGCTTGGCAGGATCGCCGGGGCCGAGCTGACCTTTACCATCGACCCCGTCGACGGGACCTGGAATTTCGCCAAGGGGCTGGCGACCTTCGGCGTGATCCTGTCGGTGCTGCGCTTCGGCAAGCCGGTGTTCGGGCTGATCTACGACCCGGTGATGGATGACGTGATCTGGGGCGAACTTGGCGGCCCCGCCGAGATGACCGTGCCCGTAAAACGCATCAACCGCGAGGTTCGCGTGTCCGCCGGTGGCCCGCTTGACGAGCTTTACGGCTATGTTCCGCTGTTCATGCTGCCCGCCGACAAGCAGGCCGAGATGGCCGCGCTGCTGCCGCGCCTGAGACACGCGCAATGGCTGCGCTGTTCGGCGCAGCAGGGGCGGATGATGGCGCAGGGCCATGTGGATTTCGTGCTGGATGCGGGGCTGACCCCCTGGGACCATTCCGCCGGGGCGCTTCTGGCGGCCTGCGCGGGCGGGCATGTCGCGATGCTGGACGGGTCCGAATTCAACGCCGCCACCAGCAAGGGCTACCTTCTGGCCGCAAGCAACGAGTCGACCTGGACGCGCCTGCGCGATGCCTTCTCGTTCCTGCTGGACACGCCCGCGCCCGCGCCCGGGATCGACACCGAAGACGGCGGCGAGGGCGGCGAAGGCTAACGCCGCGCCGACCAGCTCGCCGAGGCGTGCTTGCGGGTGTAGAATTCCGCCATCAGCCCGATCATCAGCAAGGCCAGCGACAGGTAAAGCGCGTATTCCCAGTTGGAATTGCGCGGGTTGTAGTCGACAAAGGCATAGCCCCGCGCCTGGTCGATGGTGTGGAACAGCGGGTTCCAGTCGAACATCGCCAGCATGGAAGCGGGCAGCGTGTTGGCGACGAACATCTTGCCCGACGCGATCATGTTCGCCCGCTGGTAGATGGTCGACAGGATCGACACCGGCGTCGGAAACCACGGCTTGGCCGCCAGCAGGATCATCCCGATCGCCGCCCCGGAAAACCACGACAGCAGGACCATCGCAAGGCACCCGATCGGATCGTGAATGTCCTGCAGCACGAACGGGTTGAAGGCCACGTCGTAGATGAACAGGATGAAAACAAGGCTCAGCACCTGGATGTACAGCGTCGACAGCATCGCCGACGCGATGGCGATGGCGGTGTTCATCGGCGCGTGCTGCATCATCGGGCTTGCCGGCCCTTCGGACCCCACCACCGCGCCCAGCGTCCTGGTGTGGGTCATGTACAGGAACACCCCGGTCATGATGTAGATCATGAAATCCCCGCGCAGCGCGGTGCTGCGCAGCCCCAGGATCTGGAACATGAAGTAGAAGGCCAGCACGAAGATGATCGTCTGCAGCATGTTCATGAACAGCGCCATGAACGCGTTGCCATGGCTTTTCCGCACGGCGCGCACCGAATTGTGGTAAATCAGTTCCGAGATATAGACCGCCGACGCCAGCCGTGAGCGCGGTTTGCGTGTTTCGAACATCTTGCGCCCTGCCTTTTCGGGTCCCGCCGGGGCCGGGGATTTGCCCTGCCGACGGGTGTTCTTGCCCCTTTGGCGTTGTGGCAGCATAAGGGGACGAGGCTTTCAAATCAATAAATCCGCAGGCGCTCGCGGAACAAGGAGACCGATCTTGAATTACGCGACCTTGGCAACGGAAATGCGGCGTCTCGCGCTTGAAGCGGGCGACAGGATCATGGAAATCTACGAGGGCGACGATTTCGAGGTAAAGTCGAAATCGGATTCCAGCCCCGTCACCGAAGCGGACGAAGCGGCCGACGCGCTGATTTCGGCCGGGTTGCGCGCCGCCTTCCCCGACATGCCCCTGGTGACCGAGGAACAGTCGGACAGCCATCTGCAGCAGGTGATGACATTCCTGATCGTCGATCCGCTGGACGGGACCAAGGAATTCGTCAAGCGGCGCGGGGATTTCACGGTGAACATCGCGTTGGTGGAAGACGGCGTTCCCACGCGCGGCGTGGTCTACGCCCCGGCCCGCGGGCGCATGTTCTATACCGACAGCGTCGGCAAGTCGGTCGAGGAAAAAGGCCCCTTCGACAAGCAGACGGTGGGGGAAACGGTGCCTCTTTCGGTGTCGAACGCGGACAATTCCGCGCTGATGGTCGTGGCGTCGAAATCCCACCGGGATGAAGCCACCGATGCCTATATCAACAAGTACCAGGTGGCGGATTCCAAAAGCGCCGGCTCGTCGCTGAAATTCTGCCTTGTGGCAACGGGCGAGGCCGATCTTTATCCGCGCCTTGGCCGCACCATGGAATGGGACACCGCCGCCGGGCACGCGGTTCTGAACGGCGCCGGCGGGCGTGTCGTGCGGTTCGACGATCATTCGCCGCTGGCCTATGGCAAGGCGGGTTTCGCCAACCCGTTCTTCATCGCCTACGCCCCCAGCGTCGAGTTGAAAAAGGGCTAGCCCCACGCCCATCCCCCGCCGACGTGACCGCCGAAAAGGCAGCGTGGCGGGGGATGCGGGCTGCCCGGAATTGCGCCAGTGGCGGAAATTCGCGGATGCAGCCCATATCGCAGGCATTCACCCACAGATCGTGCCCGACCACTCACGCGGGCGCGATTTGTCCTGTTTTCTCGTCTGAACAGACGTGTTAGGAAAATTGCGAAACGAAGCCCGCTGGACATAGGGCTTTCGGAATATTTCAAGGAGCAGACGATTATGCGTAACAAGGTGACCAAGGCAATCTTTCCGGTCGCCGGGCTCGGCACCAGGTTCCTGCCGGCGACAAAGTCCGTCCCCAAGGAAATCATGACGCTGGTCGACCGCCCGCTGGTCCAGTACGCCATCGACGAGGCGCGCGCTGCCGGGATCAAGGAATTCATCTTCGTCACGTCGCGCGGCAAAAGCGCGCTTGAAGATTATTTCGATCACGCTCCCCACCTTGAGGCCGATCTTATCGCCAAGGGCAAGGACAAGCTGCTTGAGGTGCTTCAGTCCACCAACATGGATTCGGGCGAAATCGCCTATATCCGCCAGCATAAGGCGCTTGGCCTCGGGCACGCGGTCTGGTGCGCGCGCCGCCTGATCGGCGAAGAACCCTTTGCCGTGATCCTGCCCGACGACGTGATCGCATCCGATAAGCCCTGCCTGCAGCAGATGATCGAAGCCTATAACGAGACCGGCGGCAACATGGTCGCCGCGATGGAAGTGCCCGCCGACAAGGCCAGCAGCTACGGCATCCTGGACGTTCAGGAAGACATGGGCGCGCTGGTGTCGGTCAAGGGCATGGTCGAAAAGCCCAAGGCAGGCACCGCGCCGTCGAACCTTGCCGTGATCGGCCGCTACATCCTGGCGCCGCAGATCCTCAAGAACCTTGAAAACAAGGAAACCGGCGCGGGTGGTGAAATTCAGCTGACCGACGCGATCGCCCGACAGATCGGGTCCGAAACCGATGGCGTCTATGGCTACCGGTTCAACGGCCAGCGCTACGATTGCGGATCAAAGGCCGGCTTCCTTCAGGCGACCGTCGCCTTCGGGCTGGAACGCGAAGAGCTGCGCGACGATCTTGCCGCCTACCTTCAGGAAGTCGTTTCCGCCCGCAAGGCAGCGCAGTAAGGTTTCATGACCCACGTACTGGTTACCGGGGGTGCGGGCTATATCGGCTCGCACGCCTGCAAGGCACTTCGGGCGGCGGGCTTCACGCCCGTCACCTATGACAACCTCGTCACCGGCTGGCAGGATGCGGTCAAGTTCGGCCCCTTCGAACGCGGAGACCTGTCCGACCGGGCGCGGCTGGACGCGGTGTTCGCGCAATACCGGCCCGTGGCGGTGATGCATTTCGCGGCGCTCAGCCAGGTGGGCGAGGCGATGTCCGAGCCGGGCCGCTACTGGCGCAACAACGTCGAAGGCTCGCTGACGCTGATCGAAGCGGCCTGCGCGGCGGGATGCCTGAATTTCGTGTTCTCGTCGACCTGCGCGACCTATGGCGAACATGACAACGTCGTGCTTGACGAGGCCACGCCGCAAGAGCCGCTGAACGCCTATGGCGCATCGAAACGCGCGGTGGAAAACATCCTGCGCGATTTCGAATCCGCCTACGGGCTGAAATCGGTGATCTTCCGCTACTTCAACGTGGCGGGCGCCGATCCCGAAGGCGAGGTGGGCGAACACCATCGCCCCGAAACGCACCTGATCCCCGTGATGCTTGAGGCGATCGACGGCAAGCGCCCGGCGCTGACCATCCACGGCACCGATTACGACACGCCCGACGGCACCTGCATTCGCGACTACGTGCATGTCTGCGATCTGGTCGACGCGCATGTGCTGGGGTTGAAATGGCTACAGGGCGGCAAGGGCAGCCGGGTGTTCAACCTGGGCACCGGCAAGGGTTTTTCGGTGCGAGAAGTCATCGACGCCTCGCGCGCCGTCACCAACCGCGAGGTGCCCCATTCCGAAGGCCCGCGCCGCGCCGGAGACGCCACGAAGCTGGTGTCGGGTTCGACCCGCGCCGCAGCGGAACTGGGGTGGGAGCCGTCGCGCTCGACCATGCCGCAGATGATCGCGGATGCGTGGCGCTGGCATCTGAACGGGCAGTACGACAGCTAGGCTGACGGCGTTCTTTACCCGCATCCATCGTACGAACCGCGGCCCCCTCGGGGGCCGCTTTCATGTCAGGATTGCGTCGCGGGGTCAGGCCGCCTGCGACGACCGACCTTCGGTCAGGATCGTGTGCAGGGTCGCCGGGTCGGGGTTGGCCCGCAGCTTGGCGCAAAGCGCGCCGTCGCGCAGCGTGCGCGAGACCAGCGCAAGCGCCTTGAGATGTTCGACCCCGGCATCCTCGGGCGCGAACAGCGCGAGGATCACGTCGACCGGCTGGCGGTCGACGGATTCGAATTCGACGGGCTTTTCCAACAGGATGAACACGCCGCGGACCTCGTCCACGCCGTGCAGCCGCGCGTGGGGCAAGGCAACGCCATGTCCCACGCCGGTCGGCCCAAGGCTTTCGCGTTCCATCAACGCCTCGACCACGCGAGGCGCCTTGAGCCCGTAAGCGCTTTCAGCCAGTTCGGCGATGTCATGCATCAACCGTTTCTTGCTGCTGGCGGCCGCGACCACCTTGACCGCTTGCGGGCTCAGAAGTTCCAGAAAGGTCATCGACCGCCTTTCAACTGTCTGCTCAGGGGCGCGCAGGCCACGGGCTTCGGCGATCCCTTACGGATCGATCCAGCCGATGTTGCCATCGTCGCGGCGATACACGACGTTCACGCCATCTTTCTTCTGGTTGCGGAAGACAAGCACGGGGGCACCGGCAAGTTCCATCTGCATCACCGCTTC